>CAYHOV010000001.1:0-46386 GCA_964358615.1 Candidatus Woesearchaeota archaeon
TTTTACTTAAATTAGGTACAAACTAAGAGAAACAATTCCCGCAATAAGACAATAAATCGAGAACCACCAGAGTTTTCCTTGTTTGATAATTCTAAATAAAAGATTGATAAAAACATAGCTGAGAATAAAACAGATGATAAAACTTATCAGCAGACCCGAGTCAAAATAAAAATCTTTGAGCTCTAGAAGAAAAGCTCCGAGGGAAACTGGGATAAACATCAGAAAAGAAAATTTTGCAGCTGTCTCTCGATTTAAACCTTGGAATAATCCTGCTGATATTGTCATTCCGCTTCGCGAGACTCCGGGTAAAATTGCAACTGCCTGGAAAATTCCAATGAGCAAAGATTTTTTTGCATTCAATCCTGAATATTCATGGGAGAATTTTGTCAGGAAAAGAATCAATGCTGAAAATAAGAATCCTATTCCGACATAGAACAGCGACGAGAAAGTTGATTCGATAAAATCTTGGAAAATAATTCCGATAACTCCTGCTGGAATTGTTGCGATGATCCAATAGAACCAGAGTTTTTTGTATTCTGGTTTGAAAGTCAAGAGATTAAAAATTTCTTTTCTTGTGAAAATTAGGACGGCTAGTAATGAAGCAAGATGTAATGCTGTGAAAAAGAAAAGATTTGGCTGTGAAATTAAATTTGATACTAGGGCTAAGTGGCCTGAAGATGATATTGGCAAGAACTCGGTTGCTGCTTGGATGATTGCGAGAGTGATTTCTTGAAACATTATCTTATGTTGACGGGTAATTATATAAACATTTGTCCGGTAAGAGAGATAAAGATTTAAACTGATTTTTCTTCCCATTAACATGGGATTGACAAAAGATGTTAGGCCTCAAGGTGCAAGATATGGGACTACTGAAAACATAAAAAAACAAAGGGAAAAATATCCAGACATAGCGACGCGTGTTATTGATATTTCGGATATCATCCTAGAGATTTTAGATGCTAGATTTATTGACGATACTCGAAATTTAAAGGTCGAAGAGAGTATCAAAACAAAAGGTAAAAAACTTCTTTATGTCTTAAATAAAGCTGATTTGGTTGAGCGGAATAAAGTAAAGGATGTTATAAAAAAAGAAAAATTATATCCTCATGTTTTTGTTTCATGCAGGACAAAAAAAGGAATCCGTGAGTTGAGAGATAAGATTAAGGCAATGAGCGGGGGATTGGAATTAGAAGGAAAGGAACGAGCCCAAGTAGGAATTATTGGTTATCCAAATACTGGAAAAAGCTCGTTGATAAATTTATTGACTGGAAAATTTACTTCTCAAGTCAGCCCTATCTCGGGTTTTACAAAAGGAATGCAAAAAAGAAAATTGAAAAAAGGGATTATCATAATTGATACGCCCGGAGTCATTCCCGATAAAGAATATTCAAATATTGATATTGAAAAACTGGCACGACATGCAAAAATCGGGGCCATGTCCTATGACCGAGTCAAGGATCCTGAAATGGCTGTGACTTTGCTAATGGAGAACTACTCAAAACAAATAGAAAAGTATTATGAAATCAATGCGGAGGGAAATCCGGATGTTTTGATCGAAGAATTGGGAAAGAAAAAACATTTTTTAGTAAAGGGCGGAGAGGTTGATATAGATAGGACGACGAGAATAATTTTAAGAGATTGGCAAGAAGGAAGAATTCGGGCTTGATCTTATCAAGTCAAAAAAAAGAAAAAAGAAGGAATAAATAAATTTGTTTTTCATATCAGGAGAGTGTAACCTTTTTGGGTCTTTTGCCATATTGCTTCTGGAAAATTACTATGCAGAGTCAGAAAAAGCTTGGAAGTCTCTTCAGCTGGATCAGTTACTCGCTCCATGTCTGCATCGTCGTACTTTACAGAAAGATCTATTTTCATTTTAATCACCTCTTTTTAATTAGAAGAATAAATTAGAAGTTATTTATATATAAATATGCGATTGAATGTATAGTTTGGAGGATAAGTTATTTTATATACTGACTAACTGGCAAGTGAAACAGGCCTAAAACCGAGTGACTTGAGCTTATTTATTAGTGGTTGCAATTTTAACTCTAGCAACAGTATAATTTTGATTTATTCGGGTTCTTGCCAAAGGGATTGCCTGTTTCGCGAATATTTTTCATCATCTCTTTGTTTGATTCAAGCTCTTGGTCTTGGAGATTAAGAATCTCGCGGGCTTTTTTTGTAGCTTCGTAGACTTTTATCTTTAGCGGGCAAGATTTTTCACAGGCTCGGCAAAAAGTGCATTTGAAGGCTAATTCGTTGATAAGTTTTTTTGGAAGCATTATCGAGCGGCCTCTCGGAGAATAATATTCTTCTTGCATTGCTTTGAAAACCGGGCAGAGTGATTTACACATCCCGCATTTTACACAAGGCTCGAGTATTTCAGAAATCTCTTCTTGCAAATTTTTTATTTCTATTTGTTTTTGTGATGGTTTTGTCATGAGTCGATAATCTTGTTCATATTAAATTTATTTAATGAGTCATTACGTTTTTTTACTGCGAGATATAAATCTTTTTCAGTTTTATCCAAAAATTGTTTTTTTGTCAATCCGATTCCATGCTCGCCTGTGACCTGGCCTCGTAATTTTCTTACGAACTTCATCAACTCTGGAATTTTTGATTCTTGCTGTTTTGAGAAACAGGGATGAATTATTCCTACGCCCAAATGGCCAAATACGGGAATATTATTTTTCTCCAGCCACTCAAGCACTTCGGAAAACTGATCAAGATATATTTTTGGATCTTCAATCCGAGAATATCCTGCTTGGGCCAGAAGAGGATAGGCAGAATCACGAAGAGCAATTATTTTTTTGTATTCTTCATCTTTTAACTCGCCTTTTTCAGATTCGTATTCTATAAGAAGATGATATTTTTTAGGCAAATTCAGCAATTCTGATATTGTCTTATCCAAAAATTCGAGCATGCTAACTTTCGGATTTAATTTTTCTTTTTTTGCTATTTCTATAATCTCTCTGATTTTATCTTTGGCAATCAAACTTGCAGTCCTATTTTTTTTAGTAGTGAGTTTAAGGCAAGCTCGGGAAATTATTCCTGTTATTCCTTCTAGGCCTGTAAAGTCAGAGAGTTCTGATTTTTCTTTTTTATGGATATTGCCATTGGAATCAACAATCTCGAGCCACTCGATCCACTGCGATGTTTTTCCATATCTTATTGCTCTAGAGCCGACTGCATCTGTTGCTATCATGCCGCCGATTGTGCAGACTGCGTGAGAAGAGGGATTTATCGGAAATTCTAGATCAGAAAACTCAAGAAAATCGTTCAGATCGTCGAGAACTACTCCGGATTCTACAACAATCGTCTTATGGCGCTCGTCTAACTCTAAAATCTTATTAAGTTTTGAAAGATCGATGACTGTATCGTTCTGAGGGACTGCGCCTCCGACGAGACTTGTGCCTGCTGCCCGTATTGTTATTTTTGGATTTATCCGGACTTGGTGCTGGAGCTGTTGAATTGATCCGGGAATCAGAACTTCGAGTGCATGGCCTTGAATCTGAGAGGCGTCGGTTTCATAGACGATCTTGTCTGTAAGAGAATTATCTTCTTCTGACATTTTATTTTCGCTCCATTATTTTTTTAATTCTATCTATTAAATATTGGAACTTGGAACTGCCTATTAAAAGTATGTCAAAATCTACCCAAACCATATAATATAAAATTATTCTAAAATCCTGATCTAACGATTCAAATATAGAGTCTTCAGCAAGATCATAACCCTCTTGAGTAGGGTCGTCAATATTATTAAATAGATGATAATCTGCAGTAAGACGGGAATCTCTTTGAAATATCTCTTTTATTCTTTTAAATCTTTTTTCTGTAATCTTTCCAGTATAACGATACCAAATATATTTTTTTGGTTTATTTTTGTTAATATAATAATCAAGATATGCTCGGTCTATTTCTTGGAGTGATTTATTTTCTTTGAAAAGTTTATATAAAAAGAAGATTGTATCTTTTATCTTATTTTTAATCATATCTTCTATTTCATCTTGACTAATGCCTTTGAAAAGGTTTAAGATTATTTTTTTTAACTCTTCAATATTTTTGTCATTACCCTCAACTAACTCGCCTGAAATTTCAATTATTCTTTTTTCAACTTCTGGGATCATCTTAATTTTAGCTCCTTTATTTTTCTTAGTACAAAAGATGAGAATTCTTCAGACTTGTCTGTGGCTGATTTAAGATTTGCAGAGCAGAGGCCACAGGGAGAAACTATTTTTTCTGCTTGCCGAGGTATTTCTGAAATTCGGAGTTTTGCAATGTTTTTGGCCATGTCAGGATAGTTTGCCTGAAGACCTGCTCCTGCTCCGCAGCAGAGTGCTTGATCTTTGGAGTGCTTCATCTCGATAATCTCTGCTCCTAAAAGTTGAAGAACCTGACGAGGAGCGTCGTAGATCTCGGAGTAGCGGCCAAGATGGCAGGGATCATGGTAAGTTATTTTTTCTTTTTTAGTATCTGGGATCCGCCGATTCTTCAGAGCGTTTAGTATTGTCACGGTAGCGTGTTCGACTTCAATATCCCATTCGCGAACTAATTTTGGATATTCGAACTTGAGAATAGAATAGCAAGAGGGGCAGTTGGTGATTATTTTTCTTACATTATATTTTTTGAATAATTCAAAATTCTTTTTTGCAAGTTCGCGAGTGTCTTTGGAATAACCTGCATTTAGAGCAGGCATGCCGCAGCAAATATCTTCGGAAAGTATAATAAAATCTATCCCAAGAATATTGAATATTTGTTTGTAATTTTCAAGATGATCCTGAAGAACGGATTTTGTCAAGCATCCCGGATAGTAAAGCGTATTTGAATTCACTTTTTTAAGCCAAGTTATTATTCCCATAGATATTATTATTTTGTTTTGTTATTAAATCTTGTTATTAGATTGCTCTAAAAATATAAATCGCAAGAAGAATCATGATTATGCCTGCTGCAAGCCGCATATATTTTTTATTATTTTCCACCCATGTTTTTATTGATTCGATGTTTGTTCCGTAATAAATCAAGAAAGTTAATATGACTAGCGGGAGTATAAAGATAATATTGTAGAGAAATAAATAGCCCACGCCAAAGGTTTTGTTTATGGACATCATGCTCAGAATTGCAACATAAATTCCGCCTGTGCAAGGAAGCTCGACCATGGCCACTATAAAACCTAAAAGAATTATAGCTGGCAAAGTTCCGCGATGCATCAGTCTTTCTAAAAATGGTTTTGTTTCTGTAGGAATTCTTAAAGAAATTCCTCGGCCATACCAGAAAAAATCTTTTAATTCTATAAGACCTCCGATAAATACTAGAATTGCTGCGACAAGATAGATATAATAAAGTTCTGCAGACAAAGATCTTAGGATCTGAAGAATACCGAGGCCTGCTAAAAAATAGACTGCAAATACTACAAAAGAATAAATCAATCCATATTTTAAGGCTCGTTTTGAAGAACCTAGCTTGAACAGAGTGGCCATCAAGAATAGTAAAACTCCGAAGGCACAAGGATTTATAGAATCAATTATTGCAGCAATAATTATACTTCCGATAGTCAATTGTCTTGCGTTGGAATCTACAGGAGTTACATTACCGGAAAGAGAAATACCCTCGGTTTTGCAATTTTTTATTTTATTTTCTAAATCCAGGATGATTGGACGATCTCCGGCCAGAGTCAGATATTTATCTTCGCATTGAATTATCGCAAAAGGAACTGAAAGAGCCTCTTTTGAGATATTTATCTTTCCGGCCATCTCGGCAAATTTTTCCCGAGAAGTTTGATTATTATAGACTTCGTATTTTTCTAGATGAACTCGGTCAAGTCTTGAAATATTGTTCATTATCCCGGATTTATTTATATTAAGACAATGAGAACAGGTATCGCCGTAAAAATAATAAACATCAGTGATATTTTTATCTGGCTGGGCAGAGATTGTTGTGGCTAGAAAGATTGCAATTAAAACAAAAACCAATGCTTTTTTCATTTTACTAACTCCCGAGCTAATTCTGATTTAAGTTTTATTTTATTGGTTTTACCCGACTTAGTTATGTCGATTAAACCTTTGTCAAGAAGTTTTTTTATTATCCTATGTGCTTTTAGTTTATTATATTTTTTTGACAGGTCTGATTGGTCAAGCTCGCCATTATTTTTTACTAATTCATCGAGAGTAGAACGTTCATCGTTGTCAAGAATAGCATAGAGAATCTCCATGTTTTTAGAGATCACACACTGTTTTGCGTCGATTTTTAAGGAGAATAAATAGTGAAGCAGGCAATAGATAAAAACTATTGCGAGAGTTATGAAAATATAGATAAAATATTGCGAGACTACGTTTGGGCAACCGCAGGAAGTAACCTGGAATTTATCGCCGAGTAAAAGAGATAGAAATACAATTAACAGTATAAATGCAAATGCTCCGATTATTAGATGAGTCTTGTTTTTCATAGAAATTTATGAAAAAAATTGTTTTTAAACTTTTCGATTAGTATTTTAGGGTTTCAATATAATGAAACCCTGGAAAAGTGTTTATACAGAAATGTTGGTTAAAACCACGCCCCTTGGAGCGTTGCATTTCTGTCTCCAAAAAACAAGGGGCTTTACAAACCGCACCATTTATGGTGCGGTGCCCATTGTTTTTTTAATTTTACAAAATTATCTATATAATTTATGGTTTCAAAAATTTGAAACCTTTTTCATTCTCTCGAGAGAAGCTTTAACAAATCCGTCAAATAGTGGAGCTGGTTTGGATAAGGAACTTTTAAATTCAGGATGTGCTTGAGTCGCTATAAAAAATGGATGATTCGGCAGTTCGATGAACTCGACAAGTTTTTCATCAGGACTTTTTCCACTGAGGACAAGGCCGCCTTGTTCTAGTGTGTTGTGGTATTGAGGATTTACTTCGTAGCGATGGCGATGTCTTTCTGAAATTTCTGATTCTTGATAGAGTTGAAAAGCGAGTGTATCTGGTTTGAGGATGGCCTTATATGATCCGAGTCTCATGGTCCCTCCTTTTTGGGTTATTTGGGCTTGATCTGGAAGAATATCTATAATCTTATGGGTTATATTTGGGTCTATCTCTGTAGAATTTGCTTCGAGGTTGCAGATATTTCTGGCGTACTCGACTACTGCAAGCTGTAATCCATAGCAGATTCCCAAAAAAGGTATATTGTTTTCCCGAGCATATTTTATTGCAAGAATTTTCCCTTCAGTACCTGTTGAGCCGAATCCGCCTGGAACTAAAATTCCATGGAATTTGTTGAGATTTACTAGGCCTTTTTCAATGTCCTGTGAGCTTACCCAATTTATTTTTACCTCGGTATTATTTTTTGCACCTGCGTGTTTTATGGCCTCGTTTACAGATAGATAAGAATCACGAAGAGTAAAATCTCCTGTTGAGAGATATTTTCCGACTATTGCTATCTCGACCCTATCTGAAGGAGAAATAATCTTCTTTACCAAATCTGCCCACTCTGTCCAATCGGGTTGTTTATTTGGCGTAATTTTTAGTTCGGATAAAAGTTTTGCTCCAAATTTTTCTTTTTCTAAATCTAGGGGAATTGTGTAAATTGTATTTGCTGTTCCTTCGCCTATTACGTCCGGCATAGAGATTATATTTCCTGATTTTATATTTGAATAGAGCTCAAGTTTTTTCTTGCGAGGTTCATCTAAGGCGTGCTTACCTCTGCAGAGAATGAAATCTGGCTGTATGCCACTCTCACGTAAAAGTTTTATTGCTAATTGTGTTGGCTTTGTTTTCATTTCGTCGATGTGGCTTGGAACAGGAAGATAGGTCACGAGAATGTAACAAACATTTTCCTTTCCGAGTTCCATTTCTATGCTTTTTGCTGCGAATAAGAAAGGTATGTTTTCATAGTCACCGACTGTGCCCCCGATTTCTATTAGAACCATGTCATAATCTTTTCCGATTTCCATAATCCGAGATTTTATCTCTTGGGGAACATGGGGAATAAACTGAACTGTCTCGCCAAGAAAATCTCCACGACGCTCTTTTTCGATCAGGCTCTGATATATTTGACCAGTAGTAATGCTATTTTTTTTGTAGATATTTTCTTCTAGGAATCGTTCGTAGTTTCCCAAGTCTTGGTCGATTTCTCCGCCGTCTTCGGTGACCCAAACTTCGCCGTGTTCTGTTGGTCGCAGAGTTCCTGCGTCACAATTTATGTAGGGATCGATTTTTATTGCGGTTACTCTGAATCCGTGTTCTTTTAATATTCGGCCGATGGAAGCAGTGGCTACGCCTTTACCGACGCCAGAAATTACACCTCCAACGACAAAGATATATTTTGTCATGATTTTTTAGAGTTCTTGGTATTAAAAGGATTTATGTGGTTTTGTATATATAATCAAAAGGTTAGAAGCTGCCTGATTTGATTCTTTCTTGGATGTGTGAATAGGCGTCGGCGATTATCTTCATGATTATAATAACTATTGGATAAAAATAAGCCATAAAAAGACGAGGGTCTAGGATTCTTGTAAAAAAGATTCTATAAATAATCCCTCCTAGGCCGATAACTAGCGGAGCAGAAAACATAATTATCAAAATTGTCGCAATCACTCTTTTAATGTACATCCCCCCAACTGAATCTACATCTAATTTATTATATTCCTTTTTACCGATAAAATTTAGAGAATAGGATATTCCGTGGCTCACAAAGAAACAGATGGCAAGTAAAATAAGATTAAATCCATATTTTTCTTCTGAGATTAAAGGTTTCCAACCTATTGAGAAAATACCGATGCTAAAAAGAGACAAAATAAATATTATGTATAGCATTAATCCGGTGAAGATCAAGAAAAAAATTATCCGGCCAACTTTAGTATTAAAAATATTTCCTGAAGGCCCCGAATATTTGACTTTTATCATTTTCAAAAATGTATAAAAGAAAACTATGAATAATTCAATAAGATAAGAAAAAAGCGGTATGAATGGATCCCAATTCAAAAAAATTATCCCATAAATAGAAATCAGATTTACAAGAATTAAAACCGTAAGTGAAATTTGTGTGCTAAGTGTAAACCCCTTTTCCATATTAACTTATTAGAATTAAGGATTATTAAATCTTGTTTATTGATATAAAAGATAACTATTGCGCTTCGCTCTGATTTAATGGTCGGCTAGCGCCTCCCGACGATAGGGTAAATTAAAAATGGGAAAATATTATTTCTCAAAAAGTAAAAACATAGCTACCTCTAAAAACCCTAAAATTCCATTTCAACTCTCAACTCAAGAAGAGCATTCAAATATCTCTCAATCATACGAAAATGGTGGAAAATCTCATTTCCACTTCGCGTGGCCAAATTGAATAATCAGATCTGCGTCGCTGGAAGGAATATCGCAGGCGCCGAAGCAGGAACCGAGCCAGATTGTGAATAGGATTTTTGGAAATTTTTTCTGAAGTAAATCTACAACTTGGGTTGAATAGGGCTTTAGGCCGTCGGGGAATTGGAGCAAAACTTTTTTTGGTTTTTGTTTTTGGATTTCTTTTGCGACTCGGTCTAACTCGAGATCATAGTCTTGTTGGAGTTCGTTGAGGGTTTTCATGGTTTTTTGAAGATTGATGAGTTTAAAGATTTTACTTTGATAAAAAATTTCTATGGAGTATAGAGAATATTAGGCTTAATCCGGGGGTAGTTATTTCCGTCCCCGCCCAAACGGAAGCGCGCTATGAAAGCGACAACATTATAAAACTAAGAATACAAGAGTATTTTATGAAGGAAGTACAAAAAGAAAAAATAATTGAATTGTTTAAGAAAAAAGGTTTTGACCCGGGAATTAGTTGGTTTTGTGTCCAATTTAAGGATAAATTTAAGAGTGAATATAATCTCGATGAAATGAATTTTGATGATGCTTATAAAAATCTAATTGACTTTTTAAGAAAAGAAAAAATAGAAGAGGTGTTATTTTTTCCCGAACCTGATTTTGAATCAAAAAAATGGTATCAAGCAGAGATACCTAATGCATATGTAAAAATTGAAAAACTTAAAGATTTTCTTAAAGAACATGTTAATACATTTACAAACTGCCATATTGCAGATAAAGATTTGAGATGGATTTTTACCATAACTCATGAAGATGATTTTGTTATCTCGGGAACAAAGAAACTAACACAAGAATTTATTAAATTTTTTAAGGGAGCAACTATTATGAGTCGAGCAGAAATTGAAGCAAAGTGGAATAAAAAGAAAACCAAAAAATAATGCGCACTTCCGTCCATGCCCTAAAATTATCTGCCCCATAAACTCTTCGTCAAAAATATTCTTTTTTGGCTCGTCCTTTAATCCCCGTCAGCTCAGGAGTGAAATTTGGGATAAATTTCCCAAAGTCCTCACGAGGAAACAAGAGCCCAACATAATTACTCGGTTGTCGCAAAATCCCAATCATCGCAATCTTTGTAGAAGTTGTCCTGAATAAATTTGATTACTTCTGGCATCACATCAGAATCTTGGACTCCTTCGATATCCTGCAATTGTAAAATAATATCTTTGTCATGCCAGTCGCCTCTGTGAATATGGAATTGGACTTTATAATTAACTATCCCAAATTCTGAAAACAGTTTTTCCATTGCTTCCTCAAGTTTTTTGGGCATAGCATAATCCATAGTATCAGAAGTAAACATAATTGTTTTTTCTTTGACGTTTACGGTGATGTAAGGTAATCCGAGATAGTTGCCTCTTTTTTTTGAAGATTCTCTTGGTCCAAAAACTGCTTTACCATTTTCTTTCAAAATTTGGTCGATTTCGTACAATTCCATACTCTATAAGGCAGGACAACTCATTTATATATCTTTACGATAATCCGAGCCGCTTACGCTCGGACTTTTCCGACCCTGTTCGCTCCGAAGAGATTTGAGAAGAGTTTAAAGAAGAAAAAATAATACTCAAAGAAACTCAGAATTAAATGAATCTAATATTTCTTGTTCTAAATGTCCTGCTCTTGTTACTAGGTGAACTCGTTCATGAGGTTGGGCCATTCGGTAGTCTGCTGACGCGAGGCCCAGATGTCTCCAGGCTGTTTTTTCTTTCTGGAATATGGCTTGGGCTAGATGTTCTCTTAGTTGGACAAAAGTGTCATGCTTGGGAGTTTTTCTTTTTTTAGATCTTTCAAAATGTGCTTTAACAATGCTAAATGGAAATAGAAACAGAGATCTTAGACCTAGGGCATTTTTCAGTTCTTCTTCTGTGGGATAATCTCGTTGCATGTGCCGACTTATTGAATGATAGGCAAAAGCATAGAAACGTCTCAGGTCGATATTTTTATCAAATCGGTATAATTGCCGTCGATTAATGACTCCGCCGTTATTATAAGCTGAGGCTTTTACTTCAACAAAAAAAGAATTATCTTTTGCTATCAGATCTGGAACTCCTGCCAAAGAATCGACGTCGGTTCGGACTAATCCGAATAATCTTATAACTTCTTGTTCAAAAAAATCTCCGACAATTTTTGTTGCGTGATACATAATTGGGACAATTAAAGAATATTATAAAAAGATATTGGTGATTTTTTATACATAAAAGCATATACTCAATAAGAAAAAACCTTAAGAATAGGGATAAAATGAGAATAATATGAATCCTGAAAGATGCGCTGAAAAAGTATTGAGATTGCTGAGAAGTGTGGGAATTCAATCAGAATTCTGCATGTATGAATTTCCTGATGCCCGAGGAGTCACGAGGTATGCTGGCCTTTATGTGAGATTGCTGGAAGAAAGGGAAAGAGAATTGGAAAGAGTCTTAACTCGGTCATTTAATCCTGAAAATGGATTCTATGTTGATTTTCTTGTTAGCAAAGTTAGAGATAATGGCAGACATGGTTTTTATATCGAGGCAGCACCATACAATCCAATAACAGAAGATTTTATCAGAGAACAAGGCGAATTAACAGCAAGAACTAATGAATTTTTGACTAGTTTATCCAGAGTAATCAAAGAATTTTTGAGAAAGAATGTGCATAGGAGATAAAATATAAAAAAATTATAGAATATAGAGATCTAGGGCTTCGTTTGGGCTTAGGGCAAATTCCATTGCTCGCTCGTCGGCATGTTGGCAAGCTTTGTCCATGTTTGCCAGTGTTTCGAGGAAAGATTGAGGTAGAGGCTCCATTGGTCCAAGGTCAGGAACATACCATCCGGCGGCGTCGGTTTGAGGATTATTTGAAGTCATATATTTTTGAATGAGAGGAAGTATAAAAATTTTTTGAAGATAAAAAAGAATGTAGAAAGATTTATAGGTATTAACTTATTAGTAATAACATAAGCAAAATATTTATAAACTCAATAAAATTAATAAGATTGTCATGGCAGAGAAATATACTATACTAGAAGAGAAAAATTTAGGAAGAGACAGCGTAGTTGCTATACCTTCAAGATTAGATCATCCGAGGATAGGCCAAATTTTTGATAGAGTTGGTTCTATGGATGGAATTTCTGAAAAAGATTTTAAAGAAGGCCATCTTAACCTTCATTTGCCCATCCATATTGTAGGCAGATTAGCAGAACCAAGTTTAGGTGCTTGTGAAGCAGTAAGAAAAAGTTTGGAAGCAGTATGTAAAAGTCAGGGAGTACAATTCGATCAAGATAGAATGCTTCGTGATCCTGCTATTATGTCGGGAATTTTGGATTATGAAATTATTGATGGAGACATTTATGTTGTCCGGTTTTCCGGAAAAGAGCTTAGACGCCCAGATGAAGAGGTTATAAGGAGTATTGCATTGCTTGTTTCTAAAGATGATGGGGTTATTTTTCTTGATGGAAAAAATCTATCTTTAGGGGGTAAACCTCTGGAATTTCCTGGAAAAGAGGTAGAATATTTAGCAAATTCTGGTTCAGTTAGAGGTTCTCTTGAGGCATTTAAATCAGGTTCTGCAAAGTTACATAGAAAAGTTTTGAAGCCATATGATAGCTGGAGTCCCTCTGGAAATCGTCATTCAAATGGGCCTTGGATTATTTATAGGGATAATCTAACCCGAGAGTGGACTGAGGGTCAAACAGAATTAATGAGTGAATGAAACCCGTAATAAAATATTTTTTTACTTTTTTTAAAATCCTGCGGAACGTACAATTTATAAACTATGAAATATTATAGAAATCATGGCAGCAACACCACCAGGACCAAGAAAGAGAAAGATGGAATACAACATCGACCAGGCTACTTATGATGATTTTATGAAATCTTGCTCTAGAAAAGGCATGGCGCCTCAAGTTGTCCTAGAACAAGCAATGAGAAAGTTTTCTCAGACTGGGCAAGTTTAATTTTTGATTATTGATTCTTAAAGAAATTTTTTGCATCGAATTTTAGTGCAATTATCAAATCTGATTTTTTTTCGCTAATTTTCTCTAATCTTTTTCCATCTTCATTTTTAGCAGTTTCTATTTCTATTAAATCGTTTTTTATTTTTGCTAGTTTTTCTTCTGCTATTTTTAATTTTTCTTCTGTTTGGCCGAGATGCATCGATAGTTTTTTTATCTTCGCGTTTATTGAGGCCAGGTCAAATTTAAGGCCTTGTTCAATAAGTATCTTAGAAAACTCACTGAATCTATCGTCTTCAATTGCTTTTCTGAAATTCTCTGTATATTTTTTTATGACTTGGTGTTTTTTTTCATCAGTGTGATAAACTCGTGCGAGTTCTTTAAAATCAATGTTATTTTGAATATCTTCTAGTTCATTTTCTAGCTCTTGAAGCTTGTTATTTATTTTTTCCCTCTCTTCTTGCTCATTTTTGTAGGATCTACTTGAAAGCATATTTTTTATTTCTTCCTCTTTTTGTATAATCTCTGAAGCTATTCTTGTTTTCTCAATATCTAGCTTTTGGACAATATTTTTTATTTGTTCTTCTGATTTTTCTGCTTCGGATATTTTTTTAAGATTATCAATGAATCGAGCTAATTTTTTAATCTTCTCCTGATTCTTGACATTCTCTGCAATTATTGGATTGAGCGCACGAGAGAAATTCTTAAAAACTTGTTTAATCTCATCAAATTCTTTTCCGATAAGAATTGTGGCCTTATCGTAGCGCTTGGCTGATTTTCTGGAAAAATCATCAAAGAGATAGTCTACTTGTAAAAGATAATCATTAAAATTAAGTGTTTGGTCTAAATTCTCAAGGTTTTTTATAAGTTCTTCAAGATGAGTAATATAAAAATAAAGATTTTCTGTTACTATGCCCTTAAGCTGTTCGCTTTCTCTTTTCTTATCAAGATTTATTGATCTTAGCGATAGGAGGCAGACTTTTAATTCAGAAATAGTCTCGGTTATAATTGGTTTTATTTCTATTCGGAGTTTTTTAAAATTGTCTTCTATTGCATTCTTATTTTCAGATATTTTTGATTTAATTTCTTCGAGCGAAAGTTCTTGCTCTATCTCGACTTTTTCTTCTATTTTTTTTCGTTTTAGGAAATCAAAAAATCCCATAAATATGACAGAGAAAAATGGGATTTAAAGTTATGTGTACTGGAGGTATCAGTGACACAAAGCTGGACATACTACACTAGAAGATTTTTAAATGAGCAATTCTTTATTACTCAATGTTACCAAAGGTGGAATCATGGGGCGATGAAATAAAAAGCCATAGAAAACTCATCGCGCTTTCTATTTTATTTCTTATCTCTGCAATTTTTCTTAATAATCTTGCTGGAAATTATGTGGACAGAGTAGGGACAGTGGCTGTTTCTGATTTAATCCTAGACCATATACCATCTATTAATCTATGGTTCTTACTTTCCTATGGTTTTATCCTAATTCTGGCAATATTTATCTTCTACCCGTTATTTTTTAATGTAAAAAGACTCCATGTAGTCATAAGCCAGTTTTCCTTACTTGTTTTGATAAGAAGTTTTTTTATTATTTTGACGCATTTGAAAAGGCCCGCAGATGCAGTAGTCCCTGTTCTTCCAAAGATATATACTATGCTGGCTTTTAACAATGATCTGTTTTTCTCAGGACATACTGCACTCCCATTTCTCGGATTTTTAATTTTTAGAAAACAAAAGATAGGTATATTTTTCCTGATAGCGACGATAGTAATGGCGATAACTGTATTGCTCATGCATTTTCACTATTCTATCGATGTTTTTGCTGCGTTATTTATAACCTATGGGAGTTTTAAAATTGGAGAGTGGTTGTTTAAAGGAATTAATGGATATTAATTGTCAAATAGTTATTTAAAATCAGGAGGATATTTATTGAAGATGAAAAGTGATTATTTTAATGTCGCTAAAGAGATTCCCCTACTTCTAAAGCTAGAACTAAGAAATATAATCAAATATATGCAAAAGCTTTTAACTCTTATTATGGTTGTTTATTTATGACTGATAAAAAAATTCGGCAGCCAATTGTTACTGTGTGCGGACATGTTGATCATGGAAAGACAAGCTTGCTTGACCAAATCAGGTGCACCTCGGTCGCGGCTTGTGAGGCTGGCGGCATCACCCAAAAAATATCTTTTACTTCGATGAATCGTGAGAGTATCAAAGAACGGGCTGGCCGAGTGCTTGAGAAATTTAAGATTCCTTTGGAGATTCCTGGATTTTTATTTATTGACACGCCAGGACATGCGGCTTTTACAAATCTTCGGAAAAGGGGAGGAAGTTTGGCAGATATTGCGGTTTTGGTAATCGATATCAACGAAGGCATCAAACCACAGACAGCAGAAGTTTTGCAGATACTAAAAGCAAATAAAACTCCGTTCATTGTTGCACTAAATAAATTAGATAATATTTCTGGCTGGAGAAATGCTGAATCAAAATTCTTTTTTGAAGGTGTGGAAAAACAGGGAATCCGAGTTAGACAAGAATTTGATGAAAAAGTTATGATGATCATCGCTGCATTGCAATCTTACAAATTTGATGCTGAGATCTATACCAAGATTGGAGATTTTACAAAAAATATTGCACTGGTGCCTTGTTCGGCTAGGACTGGTGAGGGTATTTCAGAAATTCTTGCGATATTGTGCGCATTGAGCCAGAAATTTTTGAAGAATAAAATTGCAGTAGGATCAATCGGAAAAGGAGTTATACTTGAAGTAAAAAAAGAAAAAACAATAAACTATCTTGAGTCAATATTATACGACGGCGCTCTTAAAAAGAATGATGAGATCGCAATCGCTTCTTTTGATAATGTGATTGTTACAAAGATTAGAATTTTAGAAAAAGCACTGCCATTAAATAGCGGATATATGGCTGTCGAGATAATCGATGCTGCATCGGGCATAAGAATGCAAGCAACGACTAAAGAAGAGATTTTTCCTGGAATGCCGTTTCAGGTTGTTAATGGAAATATTTCTGAAATTGAGCAAGAGTTCAAGAAAGAATTATCTCAGGAATTGAGAACAGATAATGACGGGATTATTGTCAAGGCCGAAAGTTTGGGAAGTTTGGAAGCTTTGTTAATTTTACTGAAACAGAATAATATCCGTGTTGTTAAGGCGAGTATAGGAAATATCACTAAAAAAGATATTTATTATGCAGCGTCATTGCCTGAAGCAGACCGTGCGATTTTAGGATTTAATTCAGAGTTAGCCGAAGATGTAGATATTGAAGAAACAAAAAAAGTCAAAGTTCTTACCAATCAAGTAGTATATCGATTGATTGAAGAATTCGAAATTTGGAAAAAGGCAAAATTACAGGAATTGGAGAGAGTAAAATTAGAATCATTGCCAAAGCTCGTTAAAATTATAATCTTGCCATTTGTTTTTAGAAACACCGGCCCGGCTATTTTTGGAGTTCGGGTTGATGGGGGAATACTTGAGCAGAATATTGAACTTATCAACAGAGATGATGAAAAGGTCGGGAGAGTAAAGGCAATACAGGAAGAAAAAACAAGTCTTAAAGAAGCTGGTGTTGGAAAAGAGATTGCTATATCTGTGCCTGGTGTGAATTTTGAGCGACAATTAAAATTTGAGGATTGTTTATATAGCAATCTCAGCAGTTTTCAATTCAAGAAATTCAAGGAAAATAAGAATTTACTGAGGCAAGATGAAATCAAGGTGTTGCAAGAAATTGCTGAAGTCAAGAGAAGAAAAGACCCGACGTGGGGTATGTAGTTCAGCACAATAATTCTTATAAACGCTTAATTATATTTTTCTGGATGGATGAAATGATTTCACTTTGGGCTCTTAATGCGGTCAGAAAAAAAGAAGGGTTGGAAGTTTTGGCTGCTTATTTTCAGAGAGATATAAGTCCGGATATTAGCGACGGTGAATTTAATTATGCTGGTAAATATGGTCTGGTGAATATAGCTTCTAGTGAGCAAAAGTGGACTGTGGCTGATCAATTCGGTTCTGTGCGAAGTTTTAAAGTTGGAGATCATTGGTATTCTACTATCGGCGCAAATTGTCCGCTGAATGCAGGAACTCAGCTTGGACAAATCTCAATAGGAGGAGAACTTCTGATGTATGCTGATGGAGATGAGACAAGAATTGCTGACGAAGATCGAGATCGGATCAGAGAGATGCGAGAATCGCGAAAGCACGGGAAAAAATTTGTCATCGGCGCGAGAAGAGATTTTCCAATCCAGCCATTTGTAGTTCCTTATTCTAAATGCAAAGAGGCTTTTCTTGTCCTTGATTATAGACTTGGACCTTCGGAAAAAGCTGAACAAGTTGTTGAAAAAGAAATCTCAGAAGAGGAAGATAAAGAGGAAGAGGAAAGAAGATCTAGAGAAATTTTAGAAAAAACAGAAAGAAATATTCAGGATATGTACAAAAAACTTAGAGAGGGGAGAAGTGAGGAATTGCTTACGCCAAAGGATCGGATAGAAAGAGAGTGTTGTCGACGAGTTTATTCTGGTCTGTGTAACTCAGTGAGAGAACCTTTTGATCAGCAACTTTCTGCTTCGACCCATGAAAGAGAGAGAAGAGAGCGTCTTAGAAAATGGGGCGGATTAATAAGAAAAAATAAATCAGTTATACGACAAGAACCTGAAATCAGAGAATTATTTAGATTTCCAGAAGAACTTGAGGGATTAGAAGTCACGGGTGTTGATTGTTATCTTGGTGATCATCAATGAAAAGATTTCTTAGGAAAGATTAAGATTTAAAAACCCTAGTCTGCAAGAATAATTATGGTATTTAAGGCGAACATATCGCATAATGGCAAGACTGTAAAAGTAGAATCTGACAATGAATCTCTTACTGAGAAGAATATCGGCGATAAGATCGACGGCAGTGAGCTTTCTGGAGATTTTGCAGGATATGAATTATTAATAACAGGGACATCAGACAAGGCCGGTTTTCCTGGAATGAAAGATGTGCAGGGATATACGCTTCGAGGCGTTTTATTGAAACGAGGATGGGGAATGCATGATACTCGAGAAGGCGTCAGATTAAGAAAAACAGTCCGAGGTTCGCAAATCTCTCTAGACATTGTACAGATCAACACAAAAGTCTTGAAAGAAGGGCCTAAAAAGTTTGATGAGATATTCAAGCCAAAAGAAAAAACAGATAAAAAATAATTTCTTGTTCTAAGTAGTAAAATCAAACGCTAAATATTTATTAATGATATAATTCTTTCAAAAAAATGAGTACAACATGGTTTTCTGCTGATGGGAGAAATACTGATGGCTATGATCAAATCGAAGCTAGATTAAAATTTTTGAGAAAAAATAAAGATATTTCTCCGAACGATAGGAGATATGAATTAAACGTAGTCTATTCTATTTTTTCAGAGATTCCTGCAGAATCCTCCAGACAAGACCAGGGGAGAAGAATTATGCGCGTTCTTGAAGAATTAGGATTACTGGAAGAATGGGCATTGGCGATGGTAGGAAGCATGGATACGGGCACAACATAAATTTATCACACAAAGCCTTAAAAATCCTGTTAAGAATAAACAAAGATGTGGTCGCTGTTCCAAAGAAAAGAGAGTGAAAATTCAATAGGTGATGGATTATTTGATTATAGCGGCGAGAAGCTTGAACCGATAAAATTTTCAAATGGGAAAACCCAGGCAGATGTTGTCGCTGAAATATTGAAATCAATCGGCGATGGTTACAAAGTAATTTTTATTAAAGGAGTTTGTGGTTCTGGAAAAAGTGCGATTGCATTGAATCTGGCAAGACATTTCAACAGGAGTGCGATTGTCGTGCCGATAAAATCCTTGCAAGAGCAGTATGAAAAAGATTATACCAAGAAAAAATTTATTCTGAAAAAAGATAATAGTAAATTAAAGATAGGCGTGATAAAAGGCAGAAATAATTTTAGATGTCCGTTCTCTGGGGAACGCTGCGATGATCTGCAACTGCCATGCATAATTGAATTGCGAGATAAAAATATGAATGAAATAAAAAAATATGTTGATATGAACAAAGCTGTTGAAAAAGAAGATTTCTCTTCGATAGCAGATGTCAGGAGAATGTCTATTGCTCCGGCTTGTCCGTATTGGGGTCCGATCTTGCCCGCAGATCTGAATGCAAAAGGATTGGAAGGAGCAAAAAAGAAAAAATATACGACTATAACTGGAAAAGAATATGCTGTCTATCAAAGACAAAGAGGCTGCGGATATTATGACCAGTATGATGCTTATACAGAGTCAGATGTTATGATTTTTAATAGCCAGAAATATCTAATTGAATTAGCTCTTGGAAGAAAACCAAAAACAGAGATAGACGTCATCGACGAGTGTGACGAGTTCCTGGATAATTTTGCGCAGGAAAAAAAGATTAATTTGAGCAGATTGCTAAGTTCGTTGAGTAATCTTTATCCAGAAGAACCAAAAGATAGAGAAGCAATAAAAAAAATCATATTTGAATTAAATGAAATATTGCTTGAGGATGATTTTTCTAAGGGAGGAAACATCGAAAAAATTGCCGGTTCTAAAATAAATAAATTAGTTGAAATGATCCTCGAGAATGTTCATCTCGCAGAAGACGAAGAGAACAGCTACTATAATTCTGTTGTTGAGATTGTAAAATCGTTTGAAGATTTTCTGACTCAGACCTATGTTTCATTCTACAAAGTTGGAGAAGAAACTAAAACCAAACAAGGCCAGGCAAGTTTATTTGGAAATTTTGAAGAACGAGAAGAAAGAAGAAATAATATCTATGCTGAACTTGTCACTATAAATATTGCTGGAAGATTTAAGGAACTCATAGATAGCACAAATGTGCTTGTGTTGATGTCTGGAACTCTGCATTCTGAAAAAGTTCTAAAAGATATTTACGGGTTGGATAAGTTCAAGATCATCGAAGCTGAAACTACTCCGCCTGGGACGATTGTAAAATACAGGACAGGAATGGAGAAAAATTGCAAGTATGAAAATTTCAAAGCAGGCTTTATCACTCGGCAACAATATCTTAGAGCGTTTTCTTCCTGCGTGGCCAATTCGAAAACACCGACGCTGGTCCATATAAATTCTTTTGATGATCTGCCGACAGAACTTGAGAAAGCAGAATATAATTTAGATAATTTAATAACTAAAGATCGGTTGATTGAAATGCAGGACAAGGACAAAACAAATCGTGAAGTTGACCGGTTTAAGTCTGGAGAGATGGATATTCTTTTTACGACAAAATGTTCGAGGGGTGTTGATTTTCCCGGAGAGATGTGCAATTCTATAATTTTGACAAAGTATCCTTATCCAAATATAAAATCATTATTCTGGAGAATCTTGAATAAAGAAAAACCAGAACAGTTTTTTGAGTTTTATCTTGATAAAGCTCGGAGAGAATTATTACAAAAAATCTATCGAGGATTAAGATTTAAGGAAGACCATATCATCTTGATGTCTCCTGACTCGAGGATCTTAGACGCGAATTTGAAATAATTAGTTATTACTGTATAATAATAACAAATAGGAATATTTATAAACTTGGTAACCTTAAGATAAATATGGCAGTTTATGTTGATGTAAGATATCGGGAAGGGGTAGATTCCCATGAATTTACTAGACAGGTCCTGGAAGTAGCTAAAAGATTTAATTTTGATGGCACTAATCCATTGAAACCTCGACAAAATGGTTCGGCTAATATACGAAGTAGACTATATTGTTTTAAAGATGGCTATGATGCTGCAAAATTTCAGAGAAGCATATTCAGTCGAGAAAGTGTTGGTGGTATTGAAAGTGTTGCAATGATTATATTTGCTCAACCATGAGCAAACCAAAACTCTGCTTCGTTGCGTTTTTTATCGAACTTATATAGACGGACAAAGCCAAATCTCTCGAATTGAATAATTGTCCCTATTTTTAATTTTGCAAGCTCTGGCTCGCCGTAGCCTTGAATCAGAGAGTTGTCAGGCATCCTCACTGTGACTTGAACATTTTTCTCTTTAGCAGGAAGCCAGTGAATGAATCTTGTTCCAAGATTTGGATCGGGCTCTTCAGAAATATAGTTGAATTCTTTTTCCTTAGTCAGCAAAGTATATTTTAACTCTGCATTTAACAGATGCATCAGGCGATAGTTTCCTTCGTCCATCTGATCATAGTCTGTTTTGGAAATAAAAAATTCATTATTTGTCTTATAGTTACGATTTCCTAATTTTTCAGAAGGATGCAACGGAATTTTAGCATTAATCTTCGGCGCGTTCCTTATGGTTATCTGAACAGGATTGTCTACAAAAAAATATCTTGGGCATTTGTCCAAAAGTTTTCGGTTTATCGAATATAAAACATCAACTGCGACTGTGGAATTGCTTTTTGTGAGGCCCATGGAAACGCAAAATTCACGAATTGCCTCAGGCAATATTCCTCGGTCTCTCAGGCTTTGTAAACTCCAGGTCCGGGGATCATTCCAACCGATAAAAGTTCCTGCCCGAACTTCCTTAGCTCCTTTGCTCTTCGATAATTTCACTCCCTCAATCTGAAAAAAACCCGTATGTATCGTTACTGGCTTTTTCCATTTCAGCAAATCCCAGATATATTCCTCGACCTGAGTCTCCATTACCAGATCCATTCCTCGGATAATATGTGTGATTCCTAGAAGATGGTCGTCGATTGCCCAGGAGAATTCCAGCAACGGCCAAACATTGTATTTATCTTTTACTCTAGGATGAATTCTGTCAGAGATCCTGAACATAACTCGGTCTCGGAAAGCAGGATTTGGATCTTGCATATTTGTTTTTAATCTAACGGTGTACTCGCCTGGTTTTGCTTCGAACATTTTTTTCCAGCGTTTTTTCTGTTCTGAAAGAGGCGAGAATCTGCAAGCACATTCAATTCCTTTGGCCTTGAGGTCGTGCATTGTTTCCTGAGAACAGTTGCAAACATAGAGATAACCTTTTTCTATCATTTCAAGGGCATATTTATAGTAAATCTTCAGGCGATCGGATTTGTAAATAATTTTCGGAGAAGATTTTACTTTCAGCCATTTTAATCCTTCTGGAATTAAATCATAGGCTTCGGGTTCAATGGGTTTTTCGTCGCTGCCTATGGTATCATCCATAATAAGAATCAACTTGCCGTGATACATTTTTGTGTATTCATCATTGAGGATTGCCTGCCGAGTATTTCCGATATGCAGAGGACCTGAAGGAAATGGTGGAAAGCGTGTTACAACTTTTTTATCTTCTGCATTTTCTAATGGCGCGAGACCTTCGCGTTTTTCTCTTTTTTTGACAAGATCCTGATTATTCTCCAACGCTGATTTTTGTTTTTCAACAGGCATAGCATTAACCTCGGTCAAGACTTTTTGTATCAACGGCATTACATCTTTGATATTTTCTTTTTGCAGACCCTCAGTAAATAGTGAGTTCAGAACAGGGCCCTGCGCAGCTTTTCCGTTGTGGTCAACAGCATTCTGCAGAGCGTATGCTTTTATTTTTTCAAGTGGTGGAAGTAGTGGTTTTTTCTGTTCCTCTTTTTTGGCCATGATAATTTATGGAAAAGGGGGATTTTAAATTTAACCCTTATAAAAATAGGGGGTTTTTTAAAGTCAAAAAGTATAATAATATTAATATGTTCCCTGGTATGGTCTTCGGGCAATACCAGGTCTTATTTTTATTTTAGTTCTATTAATTTGGCTATCTTTTTAGTTAGGCCGTTGTTGGGTGAGAAGTGTATCTGGCGTGCATTTTTTCGTTCGTGGGGACCTGACTTGTATTTGGTTCTCTTTGGGAAGAAAGAAAAGACTGACTGGGTGGAACGTTCCAGTTCTTATATTATTAAAAAATTCCGAATAATTTTTAGGAAATGAAGATTATTTTTGTTTTGAGAGAAAGACTTTTACACCAAGGATAAAGAATATAAGCATAGCTAAAAACGCGATTATCCCTACAAGATAAAGCATCCAAGGGGCAATCTTTGCTCCTGCAAGATTTAGAGAATCAATGAAACTCCCAGTCGCAGCAAGCTGCGGGGTATCAACGGAACTCGAATAATTCCAATTGATTAATACTTCTTCCCTGTTCTAAAATATATTTTCTAACTTGTTCCAATGCTCTTCCATCGCCAACTGTATCTATATGTCCTCCATCACTCCAAAATTCTCCGCCCCATAATTCTTCCTCTTTTAACTTTGGAAATTTTTTAAAAATTTGTATTGCTAAAATACTTTTACAGATTTGCATAATTCTCGACGGAGAATACTTTGGAGCTCCACGAACTAAAATATGAACATGATTTTCTTCATGTCCAACTGCATCAAATTTAAAGTAATACCTATCTTCGATATTATTACAAATCTCTTTCATAAGTTCAAACATTTCATTTGTTATCAAACTCTTTCTAAACTTTAAAACAAGAACCATATGATATCTAATTCGGTAAGTACAATGAGGAGCATGCATTACTTCCATATGATTCTCGAGGGATTTTGCTATTAAAAACTATCGCAGCAAGCTGCGGGGTATTAACCCAGAACGGGAATAAAAATCGGCAACATTGATATAGAAAGTGCCAGAAAAGTAATACCTAATGTGGTTCTATCATTTTGATCCATATCTTTCTTAGCTTAATATGCTATTTAAATCTGTTTTTTAATTGATTTATTTTTATGCAAGGTCAATTTCATTATTTCTTTTTGTATTTTTAAAAAAGAGTTATATAATTCCAACTCACCTTTTGAAATTACGGGAAACTCTTCCAAAAGTTCTAATATCCTTTTTTGTTGTTCTTTTGTTGCTTTATTAAATGATAAATTATTCTCATTTATTCGTCTTTGAAAGTTATTTTTTAGAGTATTAATAAACAAAGCTGTGACCTCTACTTCAACTTTTTTACTCTCTTCTTGGGTTTTAACACAATCAATTTTGTCCAATGCTAAATTTGTAATTCTAAACCAATCCTCGGTTTTACTTGAACCTATGATGAAGTAAGTAATTTGAACTAAATCTCTTAGTTCTATCAATATTTTATCAATTGGTTTGACAATCTCTGTTTTATCTTTGCATTTAAACCAATCTAATAATCCCATAAATAAGAAAGAATATTCACATTTATTAAGTTTTAGTTTCGTCGTTCGTCGTGAGCGCGGCCCCCATTAGGCGGGAAAACGACTTCCGTTTCAAAAACGACTTTAGAAAATACTAAAAATCAAACCCAAAAATTCCAATCAATAAGTTCCATTCAGCTTTTTTTCTAAGAAAGCAATGCGCTGTTCTAGCTGATAGACCAAACTATCCATTTTTTCTATTTTCATATCAACTTCGCGTTTTGAATATTGATCTAACGAATTCATCGACGAGGAAGATGAAGAAGATGATTGGGCAAAAAATGGCGAGGGTACTTGAGAGACTTGAGTTGAAGTTGACGAAGAACTTGTTGGCGTGTCAAAAAAACTCAAAAATCCTTCGGGCGATGGACTTGATGAAGAACTTGATGACTCGGAAATTATTGTTGATGAGTTTTCTGCCGAGTTGGAAATTGATGTTGATTCTGGAATTGATATCATGCCGGAAGAATCTAATATATTAGATGAAATATTTGAAGGTGTCGACGGTAAAGTTGATTGAGACATAGATAATTCGACATAGCCGTCTTTATTTTGTTTGAGATCTATGTCTTCGCGAGGAACAAGAAGATTTCCATTTTTCTGCAATTCGCGAATATCTATCATCCCCTTTTTCTTAAACCATTCCATATTATTCAGAGGGTAGTGGTTTATTTAAATGTTACGAGGGGTCTAAAAAAAACTAGACAAAAATTTCTCACAATTTGCTTTTGGACTTAAGAGATACTAATATAAAATCAAAAGCGAATTATTCGGCTTCGCTTTATAAAAAGTTGCTTGGCAGCGACTAACGATTAATTAATAGAAACTTAAACGGTAGTCACAACAAGTTAGGTTCATGTTTTTTTGATTTTATGATTATTAAGCATCATCATGCTAATATTTATCCAGCAAAAACCTAAAGAAAGCCTTTTTAAAACTCTGAATGAAACCAAAGGCCAAAAGAATAATTTAAAAACATCGAGAACATAAGATAACTAGGAAAAATGGCAGAGGATATAAGAGAGGTAATTAAAAATACATTGGGTGATAGAGGAAAACCAGTCCGTACTCTAAAACTGGGATATGATGCGCCTAGCGCAAGCCTGGAGTCTGTTTATTTTTGGATATTGGATTTTGCAGGTGGTTTTTCAAAAGATATAGAAAAAGTCACTGATAATTTCATGGCTTCTCCTGGAAGCTCGCATTTTGCAGAGATGGGAGCTAGAACGACGAGAATGCAAGAAGAAGGAATGAAAATCATGGGGGTAATCAACCAACTCATAAAAACAGTGATAAATTTAATCTATGATCTGAAAGAATTTGAAATCAGAATTTCGCAATATGATGATGCAAAATCCGAAAGTAAACTCAATAAAGAACAGGGAAATCTTGCATTGAAACAAATATGGATGGATAATGTTGATATGAAAAAAGGGCGAGGAAGCATAAACCAGATGACCTATGAACTTGGATTCTCGACGCTGAGAGATGTTTTTATGATGGCTAACTCTTTTGAAGATGTTGATAACATGGCCAAAGACGGACTTGTGAATGACCAGATAAAAAGAATTGTGCTTCCAAGACTGGGTGAATTCTTGAAATGGAAAGAATATTCTGAGCAGGAATTGAAAAAAAGATTTGAAATTGAGAAGTCATATCTGAAAGCAGAAGTAAATTCCTTGAAATTATACACTGCCTGGGTTAGGCCATATCTGAAAGCTGCAAATGAATTGAAGATGTCTGGTTTTGAAAAAAAGACGAGTTTTGGAGGAGAACATCCTGCATTAGTCCACGCGTTCAACACTATTCTTTTTGAAATGGTTTTGTTTGCAAAAAGTGAGTTCAAATTTGACGAAGCGGTAATGTCTAGAAAATTGCCAAAGGGATTTACAGGGCATAAATTAGCAAGAAAATATTATTCGTGTTTTACTATAACATTTAAATTTCAGGGATTTCCTCAAAAAGTTACGCAGCAGGCATATAATTTTGGCGGAAGAATTGATGTAGAGTTTGATGCCTATGTATTGAATGACGACGAAATAGGATTAATAAAAAAAGAATGGGACAAGAGCGGCGTCGAAGACATATCTAAATTAGCAACCAGCTCGACTGAAGAATCATTGAAACAACTGGCAGAAGATATTGAACATTTTACCAGTATGAAAGAAGAAAAGAAAGAAGAAAAGAAAAAAGAGAAAAAAGATGAAGATCCGTTTACCGCATTGTTCAGCATATTTAAGTTTTGGGAGAAAGAAAAAAAAGATATAGAAAAAAAAGAAGACATACGGCCCGATGATTATATCGAGAAGTATGTGCGAAAATTGTGCACAGAGAGCGCTGGAAAAAACATCTATACTATCTATGATGTCTATAAAAAAGCGCATGGTATGGCCTCGTCTCCTGATGAATTTAATACTCCCGAGGTTAACTAATTATTCTGACTAGAAAGGTAAATAAAGAATCCCAGTCGCAGTAAGCTGCGGGGTATTCTTTAAGCCTCCGATTGGACGACGGAAACGATCGCAGCAAGCTGCGGTAAAAAGTTTTACTCTTGAATCGTCATTATTCGATGATATAAGCAAGAGCAAAACTTTTTTATTAAACCCAATTGGAGCAATAAAAAGATTTGCTTTTTTTCGCAAACTGCAAATCTCTAATTTCCTTTTTGGTCGTGAAATTTTTTACCAAACACCAAAAAGTAAATAAATCTGGTTTACATTGATAATCTATGGCAAATGAAGATATTGAAAGAAAAAGAAAGTTTGATGAAGTAAGAAAAAAAGCTGCAGAATGGAAAGATAAGGTCGAAGCAGAGAGAGAAGAAGCTAAAGAATTAGAAGAAGATGTTGGAAGGCCAACAGAATTTAATTTTGTCGAGGGTAAACTTGTTCCTACGAGAATGAATACAAGCAATCTTTTCCTGAAGGCGGACGACGTTGGGCCTCAAGTAACTCTTGAAAATTCTATAAGATCAACTCCTGTTGAAGATGTAAAAAAAGAAGAGAAAAAAGATGAGCTATATCAGACTGGAGCTTATGAGGAATTTGGCAGACAAAATCAGACAAGAGAGGTGACTCGAAGAACTCCTGAAAATCCGCGAGTTGAAATCACGCAGAGGCAAGAACTGGGAATGGGAATGAGGGAAGAAAGAAGAACTGTAGGGATGGAAAGAACAGGCGAAATAAAAGAAGATAAATATTATGCTAATGTTGAAGTAGACAGAATCGATAGTGGTGGGATGCCTTGGGAAGAGAAGAAAAAATTTAGAAGATTTTAAAAAATTAGAAAAGAGGCCAATATTAAAAAATATATTTGCGCTTCGCTCCAGCATAAGTATCGCTTAACAGCGATGGACTATTAATTAATTTAATCTCGACTTGAGAGGTGAGGCAAGTTTGCAAATGTTTATATATAAAATGAAATCGTTGCTTTTTCAAAGAAATCTCAAAACAAGAATATTTATAATCATCAAAATCATATAAAGTAATAAAGAAATTGCCTGAAATCAGCAATTTCTAATTGAAATTTTTGACGAAAATATCAAACCCAAAAATTCCAATAAAAAAGAGAACATGGCACCATATAAAATGAGTTATGAGAATATTTTTGAAGGTGGCTATAGCTCTTTTAATCCGCAGTATGGAGCTTATGTGGGCTATAGGCTTGAACCTGGAAAAATAGGATCACCGACGAGTATTCAAACTGCAAATCAGATCGCAGAAGTCGCGGCAAGAATCAAAGAGGGTGTAAAAAATGTTGAGCTGCAACCAATATCCCAGGATGTTTTTGAACAAATCCCTGAAGCGCAAATGAGAGAGATCAGCGCATTGATGAGGCTAACAGGAGTAAAGCCTTCTCTTCATGCTCCAATGATAGATCCTGCTGGTTTTGGAGAAAAAGGGTGGGGTGGTGAAGAAGCTCGAAGAGAAGCAGAAAGAAGACTTTTATCTGTCGTGATGAGAAGCCATGAACTTGATCGGGACGGGAAAATGCCAATTACAATACATCCGACAGCAGGAATTCCTGGAATGGAGTATGAAGCTGAAAAACAGGGCGAAGACATGATATTCAAACCAAAAAAAATGATTATAATAAACAAAGAGACAGGGCAATTAAATCCGATTGAACTTGAAGCAAAATATAGAATCGGTTATACTAAAGAAAAATTAAGAAAGGGTGAAACTCCGTCGCCAGAAGAGGAATTAGAGATAATAAATCATAGTGAATGGGCACAGAAACTAACAAATATGCAGTTTTATCAGAAAGAAGTTGATGAAATGCTTGGAAATTCTCCGCTTGCATTAAAAGATGATTTTGGGAAAGAGATAAATGAAGAATTAATGAAATCTATTGTTCAGGATCCAGAAAAAAGAGAAAGTTTTATGCGGATGCAGAAAGCAGAAGGTTTTATCTCGCATATTGGCGCGAGCTTGAATAGTGTTTTTGAAAGGGCATATAAATTTGGAACTCCTGAACAAAAAGAAGAATTGGAAGGAATATCGGAGCAATATCTCGAGGCTCAAAAAAAGATTGGCAGAAGAATTTTAGGAAGTACTCTGAAAAGAAGAGAATTACTTGATCAGACAATCTCTCAAATAGCTAAAATAACCGAGGATACTCCTCCGCAATTGTATGTGCCTGTGGAAGATTTTGCAATGGGCAAGGCATCTCAAACTTTGGGCAATGTTGCATATGGTGCGTATAAAGAATATAAAGATAAAGCACCGATTATTTCTGTTGAAAATATATTCCCTGGCTGGATTTTTTCTAAATCAGAAAAACTGAAAGAACTTATTGAAAAATCTAAAAGTCAATTTGTTGATAATGCGACTAAAAACGGAATGGAAAAAAAGAAAGCAGAAAAAAAAGCAGATGAACTTATTGGAGTCACCTGGGATGTTGGTCATCTGAACATGATAAGAAAAGCAGGATTTACAGAGAAAGAAATTGTTTCTGAAACAGAAAAAATTGCAAAACTTGTAAAGCATGTGCATATGACTGATAATTTTGGTTTTTCTGACAGCCACTTGCCACCTGGAATGGGGAATGTTCCCATTAGAAAGATCATGGAGAAATTAGAAAAAGAAGGATTTAGCGGACGAACAATCATCGAGGCAGGAGGTTTTGTGCAGCAATTCAAAAAATCCCCGCATCCGTTTGTGCTATCTGCATTTGGATCGCCGATATATGGAATGAAGGCTCAACCATATTGGAATCAGATGGCTGGAACTCAGGGAAATTATTTTGCATCTCCTTTGGCCTATATGCCTGAAAAACATTTTTCAATCTACGGCGGAGGTTTCTCGTCGCTGCCACAGGAAGTCGGCGGAGTTATTCCCGGAACACAATCGAGGTTCTCAGGAACAGCGAATGCTTAGATTTGACATCTATAGAAATCACGAACCTGTCTTAAGTTAAGAATATGAAAATAATATGTGCGATAACTTAATAACATGACATCCTCCCCACCCTAAAGGTTTGACGCTGATGCGTCAAATCCTCACTTCGTTCGGAGTGGGGTTTCCTGATGATGCTCTTCCTGATTCAAGATATAATTTCTCACAATCTCTTCTTGCACAAATCCGACCGACGCTGCAAATTTTCCTCTGCTCCAAAGATGCCCTTTTGGATATCTCAATCTTGCCTTTGGATTTTTCTCAAAGAAAAGCTTCGAAGACAATCCTTTCAAAATCTGCAGGACCATCGACGCCGCCATGCTCAAAGAAACTTGCACTTCGCAATGAATATGTTCGGGCATTACTGAGAGGACAATTATTTTTATCCCGTGCAGCGACGCTGCTCTTCTTATGCAAGCAGACATAAGATTTTTTTGCTCTTCTTTCTTGAACATTTTGTAAGCATATTTTGGCTTCCATTCAAGATGCATCATCATTACTCCGACGGAATGTGAATAATGATTGTACTGGTTTATTTGTTGTGTTAATTGCTGTTCCATTTTTACTCCATAGCATTCGCTAAGCGAATGCAAAAATTTATTTAGGCGAGAAAGTTCTAACTATTGTTTGTTATTCAATGAGTTTCAACTAACTCATAAAAAACAAGGTGTTTAGAAATAAATACTTTGCTAGGAGAACTCCAGCCTAAAGGCTGGAGATTTCTTCTTAGTTAATAAAGAATCCCAGTCGCAGCAAGCTGCGGGGTATTCTTTAAGCCTCCGATTGGACGACGGAAACGATCGCAGCAAGCTGCGGGAAAAAGTTTTACTCTTGGATCGTCATTATTCAATCATACAAACAAGAGCAAAACTTTTTTATTAAACCCAATTGGAGCAATCAAAAGCAAAATCTTTTCATGGCCTGGGCCATAGTAAGTTTTAAAAAACAACAAAACATATAAAATAAGGAAAAAAAAGGTGATATGGAAAAGAAAACTTCTAGAAATGCTAGTCTCGAAGAGATAAAGCCAGTGAAATCTGTGAAAATCGAGAAAGAAAAGAAAAATGAGAAAAAGCCAGAGACATTAAAGCTCAACGATGAAAAAGATATTGCGCTAGATTTTGCTACAAAGGTCTATCAGAAATTTGACAAGATGATCAAGTCGCTTATTTTATTTGGAAGTTCTATAAAGAATAATTCTTCGCCAGAGTCTGATATTGATATAATAAGCATCATCGATGATGTTTCTATTCAGTGGGATCCTGAGCTGATTTCATGGTATCGGGAAGAACTTGGAAAATTGGTCCAGGCAAATCCTTATAAAAAATCATTGCATATAAATACTGTGAAATTGTCGACGTGGTGGGCAGATCTGCTGAGAGGTGATCCTATTGTTGTCAATGTAATAAGAAATGGTGAAGCATTGATTGATTTTGGAGGGTTTTATTCTCCGCTGAAAGTTCTGTTGGCTGAAGGAAAAATTAAATCTACTCCTGAAGCGATTTACACATTATTACAAAGAGCGCCTACGCATATGATGAGAACTAGAGAGGCCATGCTAGCTGCTATCGACGGGTTGTATTGGGCGATGGTGGATTCTGCGCATGCTGCACTTATTGCTGCAAAAGTCAGCCCTGCTTCGCCAGAACATGTGCCTGTAATTTTAAAAGAAACATTTGTTGACAAGAAAATTTTGAATATGGACTATGTTATCAATTATAGGGATATGCATGCACTTGCAAAGGATATTATCCATGGTAAAACTGTAACAGTTAATGGTAAGGATATTGATGCATGGATCGTCAAGACCGACGAATTTGTAGGAGAAATGGCCAAACTTGTTAATATGATGTTGCCTGAAAAAAGTTAGTTTTATTGGAATTGATTGCAGATTCTTAGGCAATCTCTTTATTCTTTTTTTGCTTCTGCTTCTGCTTTTTTCTTTGCTGCTTCTTCTTTTGCACGAAGTGTCTGGTAAAGAGAGCTGACAATTTCATGATTCAGAGTGTTGGATAACTCTACAAAAGGTTTTACTCCTTTTTCTATTTCTTTTTCTGCTGCTTCAAGTTCCTTAGCTTTTGCTTCATCTTCTGTAAGTCCTTCTAGACCTTTGGAAAGTTCTTTTAATTCAGTTCTTGCTTTTTTTATTTTTTCTCCGCAATAGGAAAGAGTTGTACCTAAATAAGCTGCAAGTTTATCTGGTAAAAAGTTTGGTTTTCCATCTTTTTCTTCTACAAATGATTGAAGTGCTGCTCCTTGAGCCATTCTTAGTTGATAATCAAGCATTGCTTCTCCTCCAAATCCTGCAACAATATCTCTGAAATCTTCATGGACTGGAACTAATTCTTCTTTTAAATTATCCATCAATTTTTTATGTCTTTCTTTTGCATCAGAAGTTTTTGCTAGTTCTTCTTTAAGCTGAGATTTTTTAACAAATTTTCTTATTTTTTTTGCAGTTTCATTGTAACCCTCATCGCCGGTAACTTCTTCTGGAGTTTGAACTGAAAAAGCAAGACTAACTAATCCTGCTCCTACTTCACCAACAATTGGTTTGATATTATCTAGGACATATTTTGGCATCCTTGATTCTGCCATCGCTAATAAATCATGAGTCATGCCTCTGCCTTTTTCTAATGGAAGGGTCGCAAAACGTCCTTCTGGTTTATCAAAGAGTACATGTTCTAGACCCTGTGCTACTCCTTTTTCTCCGAGCTTTGCCATTTCCCGAGTCATCTCTTGCAGAGTATCATATTTTTCAAATTGTTTACGAAAATTTTCTAAGTCATATGCTCCACTAAAAGGGTCATAGATGGATTTTACTCTTTCTTCTGCTTTTCCTGCTTCGTCTACCATGATTTATCTAAGTATCTGGTATTTATAAATGTTTCGTTAGTTGTATCTTAGTAGTGGTTACAAAGTCGAAAGGTTTAAAAATAGAATTTTACAGAGATATTTATGGGAAATATATCGATAGGACTAAAAGAACATCCGCTAATCGGAGATCCAGAAAATTCGCTTGAATTCTTTTTAGAAAAGAAAAGATTGGGATCCTCTTCAGAATTTGATTTTGGTAATAATTTGATCGGGGGGGAAAAGAAATATTCAAAAGAAGAAGAATTTTACAAACCAATTAAATTTGAGAACAATGAAAAGAGAAAAAGATTGCCGCCAAAAAAAATAGAAATCGCAGGAATAGAAGCTCTTGTCGTCGATCCTCACCATGATGTCTTGCCTCTGTGGTTTACATTGCAATCTCCTGCAGTTCTAGTCCATGTTGACCAGCATGCAGATATGGGTGATGGCCGTATGGGATATTCAAGAGATAATAAAGAAAGTGTAGAAGTGTATACTCGATCTTGTCTAGATATTACTTCTTTTATTACTCCTGCGGTCCATGGGGGAAAAGTTGTTGCAGTTTATCATGTTAGACCAAGACCGGGGGAGATTACCGCATACGGCCGAGTTGGCCAGGGAAAAGTAACCTGCCCTCTTGGAACAAATGTAGATAAATTTGAAAGGGTTTTTTGGGATAAGCCTCTACCTAAAACAGATATTTCTGGGGAAGAATTAGTCGCGGATTTAAGTTCGGGTTTTCCATTGATCCTTGATATTGATTTAGATGGATTTCATTTATTCGGATATGATGATCCTGAAGTACCCTATGCTCCTCGGCTTGCTTGGACTAAAAGTCTTTTAGAAAGATTACCAAGACCTGCGATAATAACAATGGCTAGTTCTCAAACACCTGGCTGCTATGTTCATCCAGATATTTTGCCACGGCTTAAACTGGATTGCATTGAAATGTTAGAAGGAATTTATTCTCAAGGAGGAAAGAGAAATTAATTTCCATGGAAATTCTATTAAAAGATCTCAAGGGAAAAAATGATCCCGGAATTATTTTTCCGAATAATCTGGATGGGCCTTCTCTGAGTTTAACTGATCTGGCCAGATATCGCTTAGAATTAGAGGAGACTTCTGAACATATTCGCAGTAGATGGGGCTTAGGCTTATCGCGGACAGAACCTGAAAGACTAAAAATAGCAGGAATAGAGACTCTTGTCGTCGATCCTCACAATGAAGTCTTGCCTCTGTGGTTCGGTTTGAAATCTCCGGCGGTTTTAGTCCATGTTGATGAACATCAAGATATGGGGATGAGAGTTAGTTTTAGTTATGCAAGAAAACACGGAGTTAAAACAATAGAAGATTTTTCTCGTAATTATTTGGGCATAGGCTCTTTTATAGTGCCTGCGATACTTGAAGGAAGAGTTCTAGCTGCTTATCATCTTGCTCCACGAAATAGTTATATTCAAGCTTTTGGCAGTGTCAGTTCTGACGGAGTGAGATCGCCATTTAAACCAGTGCTCGATAAAAAAATTTTTGATAAAAGAATCATAGATACTGCTGCTTGGCAAGAATGTTTAAATTCCTCGAGAATCTCTGAAGAAGATTTAGCGTCGGATTTAAATTCAGGCCATCCAGTCATCCTTGACATTGATCTTGATGCATTTCATCTGTTTCCCGAAGATAAAACCGAAGAGCCCTATGCTCCTCGGCTTGCTTGGACAAAAAGTCTTTTAGAAAGATTGCCAAAACCTGAAGTAATAACAATGGCATATTCACAGACTCCAGATTGTTTTGTAGACCCAAAATTATTGCCGCAGCTTAGAAGAGATTGCATTGAAATGTTAGAAGGAATTTATTCTCGAGGAGGAAAACAAGAATAAAATGGAAGAAACAAATCAACTAGAAGATGAAGTTGAATTTGATTTAACTAGAAGAAAACCTGCAATAATTTTAGTCCTCCAAGATTATTTTAATGATAAAGCCACTGAGCGACATATAAGAGCAGTACTTGTTGACGATGGACTTTTTCCAGGAGAAAAAATATTTAGGGCATTGATGGAAAATTATAATTATATTGCAGACAAATGTTTTGAAGAAAAATAATTTCTCTCCTTAAGTCTTAACTTTCAAACTCGCCACTTCATAGCTCCCTCCAATCAGCGGAGTATAAAGAACTGGCCATTCATCCACAACCAACGGCAACTCTCCTGCTTCAATAAATTGCGAACTAGGGATGATCATCCTCGATGGCATTTCATGTTTTGCATAATTTCTGAATGCTTCAAGACTCTCAAAAGGCAGTCCAAAATGTTTTGATAATTCTGCTTTCTCCTGTTCTGACAATCTTTCAAATCCAACTGATTTTTCAAGGACAACTTTGGCCATTTTTTTCTTAATTATAACTAGTTTTTAAGAATTTAGGTGATAGAAAACATTTAACTAAAAATATCAAAAAAATCCTCTGACTTCTTAGCATCTTTCTTCTCTGAGTTCTCAACTTTTTTCTCTGGCTCTTTCAAAGGAATCTTTCCTGTTTCTAAATCCTGCACAAACTGAGAAATTTCTAGGGCGGCGTCGGCATTTACCGAGATAGAATCAATTCCTTGAGCAACTAAAAACTTTACCATATCTTTGTTTGAGCCTGCTTGGCCACAAATAGATGTTTCGACATTTGCTTTTTTGCATGCTCGGATAACTCGAGATATTTGTTTTAAGATTGCCCAATCTGTTTCTTGGTAAAGATATTGAACATCTTGATTTCCGCGATCAATGGCTAGTGTAAATTGTGTCAAGTCGTTTGTTCCGAATGAGATAAACTGGATTCCTTGTTTGCAGATATCCTCGATAACAACACAGGCTGCAGGAGTCTCTATCATCGCGCCGAGTTTTATATTTGGATTATTTAACATCTCAAGCTCTGCCATCAGTTTTTTTGTTTCTTCTATTTCTTTAGGCGATATTACTTGAGGAAACATTATACCAAATTTATGATTGTTATCTGCCAATTCTTTTATGGCCAAAAGTTCTGCCTTGAAAAGTTCGGGATGTTTTAGCGAGAACCGAATTCCGTGAAAACCCAGCATCGGATTTCTTTCAATCTCTTTCGGTGCTCCTGCAAGATTAGAATATTCATCACTTCGGATATCTGAACTTCGGACCCAGATCTCTTTTCCTTGGAATGACTCGGCAATTTTTCCCAGGCCTTTTTTCAGTAATTCTTTGTAATCATTAATCTGATTTTTTGATTCATAGTAGAGCGGATGTTTTCCATAGGACGCGATTATTCCTTCTATCCTTACAAGACCGACGCCATAGGCCTGTGTCTTCGCAGCTCGTTCTGCAAATTCTGGCAAATCAACCAAAACTTTTATTTTTGTTTTAGTCGGAACTATGGGCAGTACCTCGACAATCTTATTCTGAGCTAGGCCTTTGAAAACTTTTCCCCGATAGCCATCGACAGTAACATCCATTCCGTCTTCGAGAATTGTCGTAGCATTTCCTGTTCCTACGATAGCTGGAATTCCCATTTCACGGGAGACAATTGCAGCATGAGAAGTTATGCCGCCTTCATCAGTAACGATTGCTGCTGCTCTTTGCATTGTAACTACCATGTCTGGATTTGTCATCATGGTAACAAGAACATCGCCGCGTCTTACTTTTTCTAATTCTTCCATAGCATGAACAATTCTTACTTTTCCTGAAGATATTCCTGGCGAAGCGGCCATGCCTTTAATTAAAACTTCTCCTTCTAACTCCTTTGATTCTTTTCTTTCTTTCAAAGTTGTAATCGGCCTAGATTGAAGAATATAAATCGTATCATTTTCTATTGCAAATTCGATGTCCTGCGGTTTTTTATAGTGTTCTTCTAACTTTATTGCAAATTCTGCAAGTTGCCTGATCTCGTGAGTCTTGACTGTCCTTTGTTTTGATTTTTCATCGCTCAATTTTACTGTTTTAGTCACTCCGGCTGCATCCCGTATTATTGCAACTTTCTTTTCTGCAATATTCTCCTCGAGAATCTGAAAATCTCTTGAAACTATAAACTGGTCTGGCTTTATTGTTCCAGAAACAATGCCTTCGCCCTGACCAAACACTGTTTCGATTAAAATATTTTCTTGAGTTATAGGATTTACGGAAAACATTACTCCAGACTTCTCTGAATCAATCATCTTTTGAACTATTGCGGCAATTCCAACTTGGGCCTGAAATCCTTTTTTCTTCCGATAGTAAATTGAACGAGCAGTGAATATCGAAGCAAAAACTTTTTTTACAGATTCTATCACTTGCGAATTTCCTTTTACATTTATGAAGGATTCCTGCTGCCCTGCGAAACTTGCATCTCCTAGATCCTCAGCTGTTGCAGAACTTCGAACAGAAACAAAAATTGGCTCACGTGCGGTTTTCATTATAGACATAATACCGGGCGCGGCTTTGAAATCGTTCAAGTCAATATTAAAATTATCATAGGCTTCGAGAATTTCTTTCTGAAGATCCTCCGGCATTTCTTTTGCAACGACTAAATCTCGGATTTGTTTTGAATATTTGTCAAGTTCTTTTATATCGTCGACATTTATCTTTTCAAGTATTTTGTCTATCTCTGCTTTTGCGCCGGTTTTTTCTAGAAAATAATTATAGCCATTGACGGTAACAATAAAAGCAGGTGGAACTGGAAATTTTGAATTATACATTTCTCCGAGTGATGCGCCCTTGCCTCCGGCAATCTGCACATCCTGGTTGTTTAACTCAGAAAGCCAACATATTCTTGCCTCTTTTTTCCCCATGATTTTTAATAGAGATTAGAATATTTAAAGGTTTATGTTTTTCTAAATCTTAATCTTGCTTGGCTATTTTCCATAGTAATTCAAAATATTTTTTATAACCTTCGGAAATTGCTCGATCATTAATGACTATTGCTATTGGATTTTCTTTGCTCCAGAGGATCAGTGCAACTTTGTTTCCGTAAATATTTATGGCTAAAGGACTTGAATATTTTTCAGGCAAGTAGCGAATTTCAGAGAGAGAAATTTTTTTACCTAAATCTCCTGAAGAAATAATTCTTGCGTGAATTTTTTTCTTGACTCGAGCTTGGTCGTACCATTTGAAATAAAATGGCAAAATGTCAAAGGCAGATTTTGAGGCGCCGAGGATCAAAACTTCTTTTTCATTAAGCTGGTCTTCGAAAACAGCCTTGAGACCTTGTTTGCCTTTGTAGAAATTTGTCTCTTCTTTTTCTTTTGTGGATTGGAAGTGCATCATCATCTCAGGCATGACTTCTTGCAAGAGATTTTCTTTTTCTTTTACCATCTCAAGAAAACGCTCCGGAGAGGAAGCTTGAAATATGCGTCGATGATTTTTTAGAATGTAGCCGATTAAACCTTTTTTTATCAATCTTTCTGTCACGTCGTAGACATTTCTCCGATGGAGACCTGTTTTTCGGGATATTTGGCCAGCCAGGCTTGGGCCTAATTCTAATAATGCTCGATAGACTCGAGCTTCGCTCTCTGTTAGGCCGGATTCTCTTAGTATTTCAAGGTTCATTTTAATATTTTTTTGATTAATTTATCTTTATAATCTCTGTATTCTTTGCCTTGCTTTCCTAATTTTACTGCTTGTTTTTTTAGAGTTGCATACTCAAGCATTAATTTTTTATCATTGATCAACCTGTCTCGAAATTTTAAATGATTGAACCATACATTACTGTTTTTATGAGTCAGATGAATATGAACTTGCCTAAGCCTTCCTCGATATAAATAATCTTTTACGAAAAATAATCTATTTTTACTTCCGGCCTTGTCTTTGAATATGTATTTTGCTTTTATGAGTAATTTGGTTGCAGACCTTATCTTATTTTTATCTGATGCGATAGTAATATCGAGAATATTTTTTCCGCCGAGGCCAGGAACTGCTGTGCTTCCGACATGTTCGATGACTACGGATTTTCCGAGTATTTTTGTAAGTTTTCTTTTTTCTAGTTTGAATAATTTTGGGAAGTCTTTACTATAGGCCTTGAAGATGTATTTTTTCATAGTGCTCTAAGGCAACTTGATCTTTTAAACTTTTCTAGTGAGGTGATAAATATCACCGCATAAAATTATCTGGACTTTTTCTTTCTTCATTCTAATTAAATAGACGAAAGTCGGGAGGGCGAGAAATTCGCTCTTGATTTTATTATTGAAATGTAAAAGTTCAAGAGCAAATTTTGAGAAAAAAAAATGACACAAGATATTGAAAGAAAAGTTATCGAGCTGATAGCTACTGATCGGGTAGAAATACCTATCTCGAGCATGTCAGGCAAGCTGAAGAGAAGGAAACCGAAGTTAGTGCAGACAGTGAGTGCAGAACTACCAAGAGATCCGTTTTTTGGTGAGAGAGTATACGCAAGAACTGAAAGCGAAGACTTGGACAAGGCGAGAACTCTTAGAGATGCTGTCGATGAATTCAAGGAAGAATTCCCAAAGTATGGTGCGATCATCGAGGGAAAAATCGCAGAAAAGCGAGTCAAAAAAGAGACGCATCTATATTTTGGAATCAATGATGGCTGCAGATTAACTGAAACAGATTACATGGGCGTGATGAGCTCGCTTGGATTCACGCCAGCGACTGCAAGAAGCTTGTATCCTGAATTGATCGACGTCAGCAGAAACATGTCTAAAAAACGAGATGAAGAAAGAAGAGTCTTGATCGGCGGAAATGAAAGCGAAGAGTAAGCTGAAAAAATTTGTTTTTTATTTTTTTATTTTAAATCATATAAAAGCTTTTAAATATAAAAGCAAAACCATTTTTTATGCCAACGGTAATCAGTTTAATTCCAGATAGAGAAAGCCAGGATAGACTTGGCAGATATGCTCGGTCTCTTGTATGTGTTGAACCAAAAAATAGTTTTCATACAACTGTTTTTTATGCAGAAGAAACTCCAATTTTTCCGAATGTAAAAATATTTCTAGAATATTTTAGAGAAGTTCCGATTATATTGAATCCAGATAGTTATTCTTTGGATGTATTCGAGAATAATGTTGTTTTAAGATATGATAGCCAAGCAGTGGTGGATATAAATTCATCTCTTAGAAGTGAGGCAATGCGACAGATGGTCTATGATTGGCCGAATTTACGTGGAAAAGAAAAAAGAATATTAGAACTTTCTACTAAAGCGAGGAGAACAGGAAAAATATATCCTAATTTCAATCCGCATATCAGCTTAGCAAGAAAAGGCTCTGGAAAAAAATTAGAAGGGCTGGAGAAATTTGTTTGGCCGATTGTATTAGAGCAAGTCAGATGGAAAATGAGTTATGCACCGGCTAGCTGAAAAAACAGGAGCATAAAATAATTTTATTCCAATACTACAATATCTCGAGAGACATATTGATCTTCCCGGAATTCTGGAATCGGAAACTTGATGTTGCCTAATTTTGAAATATTGAGGCCAGAAAGATTACAAATCCGAGTTATACCTGTATGTTCTTCCCGTATAAACGGGAAAGTAATTGCTATTTTTGCTCCTGGTTTTTTTATTTGTTTTAATCGCTTGAGAATAGGAATTATAAAAGATTCAAATTTCAAGATAAACTCCTTGGCCTGTTTTTTATCAATTTTTTGTTTTACTAATTCTCCTAGGGAAGATTCTGAAACGATTGCATCAACTTGAAGATTTGGAGTATTATTTGCGTCAAGTGTTTCTATTTTGGAATTTGCAAATGTTTGGTAATCTCGTTTTACCCAATTCAGATTCTGCTGACATTGTCGTACTGCCTCGGGGTCATTGTCAATCCCATGAACATTTATTCCTTGAACTACTGCTTCAAGTAAAATTCCGCCTATTCCGCAGAATGGGTCTAAAAGAAGTTGGCCTTTTTTTACCTGGGAAAGATTTATCAGTATTTTTGCTAAACGTGGAGAAATTGCAAGAGATTCTCGGCGAATTGGTTTTTGCATGTCACGTTTTTTTACAGCGCTATAATTGTAAGTCTGTTCAACTAGACCTTGGTAGATCTTATTATCTTGATTAAAAATAAAAATCTCAAAATCTGCATTGGTCAGGGAAAATTCAGAGCCTTCTTGAAGAGACAATATCCGACGACCTCTGCGAATCATTGCTTTTTTCTTTTCTTGTTTGAATTTTTGTATAAGATTATCTTCAAATTCTGTATTGCCAATAAGAGTATATGAGAATTTGTCCTCGGGAATCACTTCGTCTGAATCTAAAAACTTGAGAAATTCTGAAGTCTTGCCCCTGAATTGTATTTTTCCTAATTTGATGATACCTCCAAAATCCTGGATATTTATTTTTGTAATGTCTGCATCAATGATCAAGATATTTTCATGAAAACAAAGTTCTTGATATTGTATTTTATTTGATTCTAAATAGGAAAAAATTTCTGCTTTGGATAGCAATGGGTTTCGGCCCAGGATAAAAAAGTATTGCATGATTTTTTTAAGAAAAATGGATATTAAAAGTTATCCCTTCTTACGCAGAACTTACTTGGATTTTTTTTCTTTCGGTCTGAACAGAAATACTGCATGGCATCCTTGATTTTGCAGAGGTTAACAAAATTCTAACATCTGCTTCTTGTTTGGGGGTCTTTACTCCAACTACAAGGATTATCTGCCCTTTTTTGACTAATGCTGCTCGCCCGACGGTCTTTCCAAATGAAAGGGCCATACCGGTCTGCATTCTATCTGCACCGGCGCCAGTAAGCATCTTGTTTTCACGAAGAATATGATGCGGATATATTTTTACTTCGAAATAAAAGTCTTTGGCCATTTTTGTTACAAGATGACCGTTGAGAAATTGACGAACAGCTTCGAGTGAAGTATCACGGAATTGACAATCATCGGTTGATAGGACGTTTAAAATTATTGGGAATTTTCCCTGAGCATAGCCTTCTAAATCGCCCATTCTAAGTTTTACGACTTTTGAATTTGGTATTGCTTTTATGTATGACTTCTGTCTAACCTTGCTCTTTCGCGTATATGGTCGAGCGTATCTTTTTGAATACGCACTTGCTTTTCTTAGTGCCATTTAATGATTTGTTATTATTGGTTTATAATCTTTACAAGTTCCATTGTAACAGGATATTGGTCTTCTGTCAACAATAGGTTCGGTTTTTGCTAGGGCTTGTCTTCTTTGACAGCTATAATGTAATAAACACCTAGATACTGGAACATTTGTTCGTGTACTACGTTCTGCAATTGCTTTTGTTTCCATTTTAATTATGATATCATCGCGAGATGATCTTGATAGCGAGTGCATTCCTCAGGGTCTGCTTCGCAAATTTTTCCTGCTTGTTCAAATCTAACAGGACATGAATCAAATAAAGGACATGTCGATTCCTTTGGTTGTGATTTAGTTTTGGTATTTTTACTCATTTTATTTCAACGGGCGTCGAGATTGCTTGGCCTGGAAGACCTTTCTCGAATATCGCACGAACCACACCTTTATTTCCATGGGCAGACGAGATCTTTCCATTGATGACTCGGCCTGCTGGACTTTTCCATTCGACGTCTTTACCGACGAACTTTAAAGCTTTTTCTCTGGAATCGCAATCTGGAATTTCAATTATGAAATGTCGAATAGTTACTGTTTCTTTTCCTCGTCTGAATTGTAAAACTTTTCCTTTCATAGAATTATGTAGATTGAAGGTTTTTAAAGCTTTTCAGTTTCCCACGGTCGAACAGTCAAACTATAAAAATAGGAGAACTATTCTATTTCAATGAGTAGATTTTATCTCGATACTTCCATATGGATTGATTTTTACGAAGATAGAAAAGGCTACAATGGCGAGCCCATCGGAGATTTTGCCTTAAATTTGTTTTCTATAATTAAAGCGAAAAATTATCGATTGATTATCACTGATCTGTTGATCAATGAATTGGGGTCAATCTACTCATCAGTAGAAATAGAAAAAATACTTGATTCTTTCAAAGAAGTTACAGAAAAGATAGAGATCAAAGAATCTCAGATTAGCGAAGCGAAAGAGATCTCAAAAAAGAGAAATTTACCTGCAGGAGATGTTCTCCACGCAATCATCGCAAGAGATAATAGCCTTTTGTTGATAACCCGAGACAGACATTTTAAAGATTTGCTAGATATTGCCAAACACTATAAACCCGAAGAGATCATTTAATCCTGCTGCAGATATTTTCAAAAGCTTTTTTTCTTGCCTGCTCATAATCCTTAAGGCCTGTTTTTTTCTTCGACATTCCTTTTAATTTTGCAAGAGCTGTCATGGCCTGTTTTAATTTCACTTCTTCTAATTTTTCTCGAACAGCATTCCGAATAAATTCTGTTCTATTTTGGTAGCCCTCTTTCTCGACGATAGAATCAATATCTACTAAAAATCCTTTCTCAAGTTTAAGCGTTATCATGTTTGTGGCCATATATCTAGAATATATACTTTGGATATATAAGGCTTTTGGTTTATGAAATATTATTATTTTTCGGGTTCTAGTCTAACTCTAAGAGGAGTATTTCCAATCATTTCTAAACCAGATAACAAAGCCTCTATATTTCCAACAAAACTACACCCAGTAACCGGACTAGAAGAACGTTTTATTCCAGCAGCATCGCGAAAGAGACAAGTAATATGATAGAATTTACCTGGACGCTGGTATCCCTTTATTTTTCCTATAGCATCTTGATTTAACCCATTCTGAACATCAACTTCTAGATAACTCTGTCGCTCTTCTCTTTTTTCTTGTGTTCGCGGAGTTTGCACCGTCAGAGTTTGTTCTCTCAATCTGAGCACATTTTCTCTTGGAGAAGGAACTATTGTGACATCGGCATCTTTATAAAAATGTTCTGCTAATATTCCAAGGTGTCTCAACATCGCGGCTCGCCCAGAATATTCTCCTACCTCACCATCATCCCAAACTGTTTTATAAACTGCAGTTTCACTTAAGTCTGTTAATCTTTTCAAATCCTCATCACAAACAAGTTTTCCGTCCCTATAATGTAAAATAATCTCCGCAGCATCTTTATCATTCGGTCGAGTAGATTGTTCTGCCGTCGCTGTTGGTCTTGTCGGAGTTTCTTTCTTCTCTGCTTTTCTTTCTAATTTAGATTCGTTTATTCTTTCAACTACGAAATATCTTTCATTACTTTCTCCCGTAGAAGAGAATATATCATTTAACGCTCCTACTAATTCTCTGCTATCAGCCCTCCTATATTCTTTTCCAGTTTTTCCAAGAATTCTATATCTTCCCTCGGATAAACCGCAAACATTTGCCAGATCAATTCCTGAAAGCCGACCCCAAAGATTCCTAACTTGTATTCTGTCTGGATTTTCACTAGGAGTCATATTTTCGGACAAATCTGCGATAGGCCCCCACTCGCGTTCTATATCCTCCTCTCTATCCTCGCCTTCATCTTCTCCTCTATCGGAAATATGAACCTCATAACCCGGAATACTTGGGCTATCGGCCAATGGTCTAAAATTCCAATAATCAACTGCTCTTCCCCCTGGTGCTATTTGCGGTTGCGGTTTTGGTTGTGGTTCTGGCAGTACAGACCTCTTCTTTTTGTCTAATCTATTTGCTTCCTCTTCAGCATGGCTAAATTTTTTATATTCGACTCTTCGTTGGTGGCTCGGGCTGTTCGCTCTTTTTGCCTGTTGCTTTGCTTTTTCTCTTGCTCTTGCTTTTTTACCCATGCTCAATCAACAAAAAATCTGTTTAAAAGGATTATTGCATTCGAAAATACAATATCATGAACTACTTCGGTAATGATATAATCCTGCTCTTCTCAGCAATCTCACTTCTTTTATCACACCTCGAGGAATACTGACGTAATCGCAAACTGCTTTACCTTTTTCCTGAAGAATTACAACTGCTTTTCTGTCCACTGCGTGCAATATGCCAAAGGTTATTGATTCGTCAATTGATGATCCAATAGGAGCATTAAGATCGCCTAAATTTGCTTTTTGTTTACCGAACGCATCAACCCATAAAACTTCGACTAATTTTTCTCCGGGTTCTTCTTGATCTGTTTTATCGAACAGATATAACCCATTTCTTTTTAACAATCTCACTTCTTTTATCATGCCTCTCGGAATTACGGTATAATCGACATGGATTGAACATTTTTCTTGGACAACTCGGACTCCGTCATTATCTTCTCTCTGCAATAGCCCATAGATCTTTGTTTCATGTATTAATGAACTTGGAGAGACATTAACATCTTCCAGGTCTGCTCTTTGAGCACCGCTTGCATCCATCCATACAACTTCTACTAATCTTTCTTTAGTTCCTTTTCTATCCATTCATCAATCATTAAAAATTCATTTAAAAGAACTATTGCGATGGAAAGTATATATCAATCACCGAAGACATAACTCTGCCCTATCGCCAGGACTATCGCATCGACAGTAAAATAGTCGAATTCAAAGATTCCCTAGTAGTTCTTGGCCGAACAACATTCCTCGCCACAATCTGCACCCAGAAAAATCGCGAAGGCCAATGCGTCCAATCCGACGCCCTGAAAATTTTCGTCTGGCAATGATTTTTTATAACTTTAAAGTAGCACTAAATATAAAGATTTATAAATAGTTATTTAGTTATATAATTATAACTCAAATAATAAAATGGACCCTAAAAAAACAACACTAGCAGATTTCATGACAAATGTCGGAGGAACACGTCCGCTTAGAGAATGCTTCAATGAATATTTTCTTAATCATTCACTAGGTCTTCCTCCTAATTCAAATGAATGTGAAACCGAAGTAACAAGAGGATTAGATGCTTTCTTTACATCGGCTAGTCAACCATATTCTCCTCCGCAGGATTGTGCCCCTGGACAATTTGTAGCCAAAGTTATGGGCGTAGCAAGATTTAGCTCTCTTCGAGAAGCTTTAAAACATGCTACATTGCATACTGGTCTAAATGATTTACCTTCTGATAATCACGAATGCCGGAGAGTTGTTCAGCAGGCCATAGATACCTATAAAATTCTTCAATAAATAAATTTTAGAGATTTAGATCCAAAAGTAATGACCCTCGAAGAATGGGCCTCCAATCTTCCTTCTCAATCCTAAGAATTTTATTTAATACAAAATATAACTAAACTTCACAAGATTTATATAGAACTTTCACTTGTATAAACCATGAGCAATAATAAAAGATTGGTGATAGCGATTCTTACCGGCGCAATCCTCGGAATTTTTTGCATCATCGGCATATCTCTTCGGCTTGGTTTTGAAGGAAATGAAATATATATTCTATCTGCCTGGATAAATCGAGTTATAATCGGCCTTGTCGTCGGTCTCGCGCCATTCTACAAGATAAAAAATACCAATACAAATATTTTCCTTCGTGGAACATTTATCGGAGTTCTCATCAGCGGAACACTCTATATCTCAACATCGTTTTTAGATTTTACAGGATTTTTGGCCGGAGTCGTCTATGGCATCATAATTGATTTTGTTGTGACAAAGTACGAGAAATAAAAAATCTCTCAATCTCATAAAATTTTCAATCCTTTCTTTCCTATAAAATAAAACTAGAACAAAGCACGGCGTTTATGCTCTTTTCGAGGCTGACCTTGAGATTCTCCCTGATCTCCAAAACGTCTATTCATATAACGAATAAATTCTCCTACTACTGTCAAGACTCTATCTTTAAAATATGGCTCATGATATTGAGAGCCAAATTTTTCAAACATTGCAAAACTCTCTCGGACTTCATCGGGATTAAATTCAAGCGGAACAAATTTTTCATCTCCGCTATACAAACCAGAACGAGTATTTCTCGGAAGATGATGACTCATTCTTACGCGGCTTATTCTCA
>CAYHOV010000002.1:0-44076 GCA_964358615.1 Candidatus Woesearchaeota archaeon
TAAAAGTGAAATTTCCGTCGCTGATATTAAATTTATTAACAAAGCAAGTAACATTTGCACCACTTCCAACTTATGTCATTGACTCATAAAATCCATACCAATCCAAAACACAAGAATCAACACCCACATTATTTGTCACACTCGCATTGATAATTGTCCAATTGTAATTTTGTATTGTATTATTTTCAGGTGTCGGGCTGATTAAATTTACCGTCGGAGGAGTTATATCAGTTGCAGTAACAGTATAAGTAATCACGCTTAAATCTGTTGCAGGGAAAGTGATTGTCTTCGAGGTAGTATTAATTAAAATTTGTGAAGTTATATCAAATGTTCCGCTTGAATTTGTGATATTTGCTTGTATGCCCCAATCATCAGGCACACCATAGTATGAATAATTCGTCCAAGCAGTGATATTTGTAGTTATTGCGCGATAACCCTCTGCTACATAAATATCAGATATAGTTACTGTCCAAACTTTTTTTGCAGATACATTTTCTATAATATTTTCAGTATCTCTTAATGCATCCCTATATGTATGCCTTATCGTTTCGTTGATTGTAGTTAGTGCAGGTATGATCTCTGTTGTCCACATAATTTGATTATCAGAGTGTACCATCGCAGTATTTGGAGCTCCTGCTGATACATTATCCGATGCTAATAATTGCCCCGTACTATTGAAAATATAACTGGAATTTGGAACAATGCTATTTGGGTAGTCTGTCTGAATTTCTGATTTGTACCAGTATTCCAAAACTTCAGGAGTGCTTTGAGTATTGTTGAACCGTATTGTTGCTAATTTTGTTGCATTTAATCTTTGATTTGGTCCTATGTAATATCCTGCATCTAATTGAGTTTCAGCTACTATTAATGTCTGTGTCTCAAAAGGTCGCAAATTATGAATCTCTATATTTGCGGGCTCATTTGTATAATTATAATATATACTCATTTCTTCATTTATCGCAGATGAACAATTAAGATGCAGATGAAATGATAAATAATCGTTTTGATCTAATGTTGTGTTTGATGTTATATTTTGTTCTATAAGCGTCGGCGTATTTGCCTCTATTGTCGACTCTGGTCCGCATTTATGGACTAAAGTGTTAAGATAATAATCTTCTACCTGGATACACAATATTGGTTTACATATTGTATCATTCAATGATAAATTCAAACGCAGGGTTTGTGTACCTATCAAATTAATTGTTTTCATCAGAGACCCATTTATTCCTGAACCATAAAAAAATAATGTCAATTGATCTTCACTCATGCCTGCAGAGAGGCTTATATTTCTTGATAGAGTATACACACTTCCTGTTGGTGGTTCTTTCCTCAACCAAGTTGTAGAGTAGTTATTAAATAAACTATAAGTTCTATTTTCCCATTCAGATAAATACATAAATGCCCAAACGTTTGTCGACGTGCTATTGATGGCATTTACATAATTTGTTTTTGAACATGAGATATTAAATGTAACTATGTTGTACATCAAGTAATTATTTATTTGTCCAGAATAATTTCCAGTAGTTGCATTATATGTTAGTTCTGTAACATCGTTAGTTTCATCATTAGTCACATCGCAAGTCGCTCCTGAAATCGGTAGTCCTGTTGAATTATCAACAAATCTTGCTTGGAATGGGATATAAATGTCATAACCATGATCCAGGCTTCTTCCCTGATGATACATTGTCTGGTTAACGCTGAATGTCAAGCTCGTCGGTCTCGACTGAACAATAAAACTCTGCAAGTCTGTCTGATTCGCATTTCCAACAGAATCATTCGCCCAGAAGAACCAACTTACATTTGTTCCTGCCGTCGCTGTTATCAACGAAATATTCTGCGAAACATTTGTCGTCCCTGTAAATATGGTGTAAGAACTATTCACAAAATTTCCAGTCTGATTTATCGAGAATATATATCCTGCAAGCTGGGCATTTGTCCAAGTCGCATTGAAATTGACATTCATCCCATTATAAATAACGGTCTCATTTTTCTGTAAATTAGACCAAGATGGTTTTCCAGTATCTTTATAGAACGTTACCGTCGATGAATTCACATTTCCAGCAGAATCATTCGCCCAGACTCTCCAGGTATTTGATCCTTCAATTGAAGTTAATCCCGAAACATTCTGTCCGCAAGTTATAGTAGTGTTTGTAACTCCATTATCAAGCGAATACCAACAAGTTTGTGGATTAATATCTAGTAGAGTATAATTCAAATTCGAGACATTTACATTATAAGTTATATTTTGCGGATAGACTATATTTACTCCTGGATAGATTGTATCAATTGTTATAGTTTTATTCGACGTCACAAAATAATTTCCAGCTCGGTCATAGGCTTTCCAGAACCAGGTATAAAATCCGTCGACAAGATTGACAAAAATTCCAAGTCCATATTCCAACGGATTTCCGACGATATTTACCGTAGTTTGGTTGTAAAGTCCAGTTGTATTATAGATATTCAAAGTCGCATTTGCCAATCCCAAATTATCACTCAAGTTAACAGAGAAATTCTGATTAGAGATATTCGTCGCAGTTCCATTTATCGGATTTATTACTGTTGCATTCGGAGCAAATGTGTCGATTGTAACATTCCTAGTCTCAGTAGAATTACAGTTCAATGCATAATCGCAGGCAGTCGCATTGAAATAATAAACTCCATTAGCCAGCGACGTGAAATTCAAGAAGAGCTGACTTGTTGAGGTCATAGTCGAATTTACCAATCCAGTAGAATTATACAATCTGATTGTGACATTCGCTAAATTAGTATCATTCACACTAATATTAACAAGAATATTATTTCTTGTCAAAAGTATTGTTCCAGAAGTTTCACTAGGTAAAGTAAAATTTATTTGCGGAACAGTTGCATCTATATAGACATATCTTATGCTTGTCTGGTTAGTATTGCCGACAGTATCATTAGTCCATGCATAGAATGTATAATTGCCATCAGCCAGCCCAGTTTTATTTGACCAGTATATATCTCCAACATTATTCTGGAATGATTCATTTGAGCCATTCCAATTTAAGAGGACAGTATCGATATTTGGATCAGATGCAGTTATATTGATGAACACCCAATTTTTATTAGACCAGGTGCTATTTGATTGTGTATTTGGATTATAATATATCAAAGGATTTTGCGTATCCAAAGTAAATGTTCTCGAATCAGAATCAAAAGAATCTCCAAAACTATTATTACAGCTTACATACCAATCATAATATCCATCTGAAAAATTTTGCTGGAAGTACAGAGTAGTTGAATTTGGAGGCGATTGTGTTGTCTTATTTATTTCTAAATTTATCATAAGATTGCAAGAATCAGCCGCCGGACCAGTATAGTTATACGAGAATGTTACATTTGAAGTCAATATCTTTGCTAGATCATCAGGCGAGATTGTAGTTACCAGGGTCGGACCAGGCTCAGACGAATAAATTTTTATTGTTCTTGTTTCTGTTCTATTGGAATTTCCTGCTTCATCATAGAGTATAAAATAATATCCATAATTTCCAGTGTATAGCACACTAGTATTCCCCGCCCAATCCGACGTTGTTCCTGTAAAATTAGCGCTAAAATTTTGCCATGTTCCTGAAAAATTATTTGAAAAGATATAATTTGAAAGTTTATAGTTATCCGATACCTGGACCTGGAAACTTACCTCGCTATTATTATAAATTGGATCTGAAAGACTAGCACCATAGGTGTCATTATCATAACTTGGAGCCTGATTATCTATCCTTACTGGAATTGTCGAATAAAATAAATTATTCGCCGGAGTAGAATTATCATACACATAATAATTTATATAATTTATTCCTGTTGCAGCGCCGTTGATTACTGCAGAGATATTCCATACGCTGATTTGATTTGCGCTCCTATTACCTGATTCAAAATTCATCGTTGCATTTCCAGTGCCATTCAAAAGAGTCAGATCAATCTTCGAGATGTTGATGCCCTCGCCGTTATCTGTAGCATTTACGCGGATTGTTAATGTTTGACTATTTCTTATCGACGTAGCATTATTTGGATAAATAACAGAGTAAGTCGCTTTAGGTATGCCGAAAGCTATAGTATAATGTCTTGTTGGAATCGAACTATTGCAGTTTCCGCTTGTATCACACGGCAAGATCCGAACATCATATCCTTCAGTCGCGTTGCTGAAGCTTGAAGTGTCCCATAAACATTGATAAGGCGAATTTATCTGGTCGCAATTCACAAAGTCTGTCCAATTTGATGTTGAATTTTTATACTGGAAAGATGCATAGGCTACATCAACATTGTCCGTAGCTGTTCCGAGGATTGTTATGTTGCCATTTATCTGGATATTGTTTGGTGGCGATACAATGCTTCCTGTTGGATATTCATTGTCTATTATCGGTTCAGGATATATATAATATAACAGCTCTTTGCAATTTATATTCCCGCTTGTATCATTTGCGCACCATCTGTAACTGTGCGTGGTGTCTGACACAGAGGGTATTGTTCTTACAACAGAAACTATCGCTGATTTTGAATTGACAGGAATATATGTTGTATTTCCCCAACTAAAGTTGCCTGCCTTTATTGTGAAATATAAATCTCTTTTTGGTTTTACCCACCATAATACGCCGCCAGACCTCATCAGACTGCCTCCGCTATACGGATTTAAAGCAGAATAATATGTCGCATAGGTCCAAGGAGAGGTGCTGGCTGGAGATTTTAATACTAAGGCATATAACACATTCGGATTGACTGCGATTGTTTTGCTGAAATTTCCGCAGAAAACTGTTTTGGTTGAACTTATCGACGTATTCAATATTGTAAAGTTTGTAAGCTCTAAACTTGGAGTTCCTTTTGCATTTACACTGTACAAACTTACGATTACATTTCCTTTTTTGCCTCGGTTATTGAATGCCAGTTCAACACAAGCTTCATATATATTTGTGCTGTTTAAAAATTTGAACTGTTGTCCTATCTTTGTCGTATCGCCAAATGTGTATTTTTTTGGATCAGATGTCTGTGATACATTACTGCCGTAGACCACGCCAAAATTATCTGTGAACCAAGCAGTATTTACCATTGTATTGTCTGCGACATTTGCAGAAAAATTTATCACTCTGTTAATAAGCCCATAGGACGAATTTGAAGTTAACTGAGTGATTGAAGGAGCAAAGCCATCATTTATCGTCGCTGTGTAATTTGTCGACGCAAATGAACACTGCGAAGAACTATCACATGCCCTGCAATTCCAGGAGATTGTCCCAACACTTAAATTTGTCCTGTTAAAACTTGTCTGATTAAAAATTCCAGTTACTGTTGTAGTTCCATTTGCAAGCCATGTTCCATTTTTATTCCAATAGAATGTGATGTTAACAAGATTATTATCGTCGGTCGCATTGCATGTAAAAGTAATATTATTATTCGCACTGACATTCCCATTGTTTGGACTGATGAGAGTTACCGCAGGAGAATTGTCTACAGAAGGCGCACTAGTCGTCGTAGGAATTGGTCTGAATGCAATAGAACTACAGTCATAGGTATTAACAGTCGTGGCTGCAGTTATTGAAGCATCACCATAATTACTAAAACTTGAACCATTCCAGCTGAAAGAACCAATCTCCGAAGTGCTGTCTAATCTTGCACCTAATATTCTTACAGAATCTGTTGAATTTGGATTTCTGTAAAGATTAAGATATCGTCCAGTTCCTACATAACTTGAAATTGTCCAGATTGAATTATTGCATTTTGGCGTGCAATTAATCACACTTAGCGTAGTTCCAGCACTATCAGTATCCCAGACAAGTTTTCCTATAGAACCATTATTTTCCCACTCAAAATCTCCAGCACGATTTGAGCCATCAGAATCTGAGTCTACATCTGTTACACTCCAGGAAGTTCCATTCCAGAAGATTGTTCTTAGATAATTGACAGAATCCATTGCAACACCCTGCAGATAATTTGATGACGGATCTGCTTTTAATGTGACCCATCTTATGGTTTTACCAGGAGCAATATCTCCAATATCAGCTCTTGCCCAAGAATTTCCATTCCAATATGCTCCACTAAGATTCCCGGGGTTAGATATATCTCCTGCAATGACCATTCCCTTTGTGCCGTCAGAAGTATATCTCACAGCAATGTCCTGATCTGCCCCAGTAGTATCTGTAGCAGCAACCGTAATCTGATTATTCCAAGAACTTCCATTCCAGACCCATGCAATATTACGCCCATTAGTGCCATCATGGGCTACAGCAATTATCTCCTTGCTGTTGTTCAATGGATTCCTATCTGCAATAGTCCAACTATATTGCAAGTCCAAAGCAGAAGTATTATCATCTATACATTTTTCTTCACTAGCAGAAAAGTTAGTGCTGGCATTAAGTAAAACTTGGTATGCTAAATCGCAAGTAGTCGTAGAATTAAAAACAGAATAAACTAACATAGCATTTCCTGTTGAAGTTTCAAATGCAATATCATATTGTTGCTGACCTGGCGTACCTGCTGCGGCTTTTGCAAGATCATTAGTTACCTGCCAGTTGCTTGCATTTGCACAATTTGCAGTGCAAACATATGCATCCAAAAATCCGTCGCTAGCTGTTGAAACAACTAAAACAAGCTTGTTCAATTGGGGAGACCATTTTAGCACTGCGTATCTCACACCAGTTCCTGCAGTTGGAAGTTCTACCTCACTTCCCCATGATCCCTGTCCTGCAGGATTCCATGCTCTGACTTTTGGGCAGTTTACTCCACAGGTACCAGTACTTGAACGATAGGCAATAAAAGCCGAGGCATTGACTGCTAGTTCTGCATCATGTATATAATCAAATTCCAAATACGCCGAAGAATTATTTTCAGCATTCACAACTTTTATATCAAAAACATTATTGCTTCCACTCATTCCACCGACAGTGATATCATACTGTCCTGTCGCTCCAATAACTGCCGTCGAACCAATAATCGTCGAAGAACCATTTTCATAGATATTTACCGACGTGTTCAGACTCTGATTATTCCTCAGATAAAGATTTATTACATTTCCATTTGTTAAATTACTTTCAAACGTAGCTCGGATATACTGATTGTGATAAATTGGTTCGCTCCAAATTCCATCCTGCGTTTTTGTCTGATTATAGACATCAGAAATAAATCCACGACTCGAGTTAAGATGTTCTGCCCGAGTGATATTTATTTCTGCAAATCCAGGATCTTCAGGAGTTAAAGTAAATGAATATTCCTGTCCAGGAGTTATATCCATTAATTTTATCCAAGTTCCAAGACATTCTTGATTTGCAAAATTCCAATCTTTGCACTTGTACAATTCATTCCCTTTTGCGACAACAGTCACAGTCGCATCTGTGAAACTCAGGCTTGAAGGATCGATTGCATAGACTTCCACTGAATTCGAAGTTCCTTTGCTTTCAGGAACATTATCAATTCCCAGTTCGGTTGTTCCGCTTACAACAAGATTTTTCAATTCAATTTTTTTGATCGGTCCTGATTTAGGAGTCACATCCATATCAACAATTTCATCATTGCCCTCTTGCTTGCTATTCTTCACAACACTATCAAAATCAACTTTGTCCTTGCTTTCTTTTGAATCTAATTTTCTCGTGCTCTTCGAGGTAATCACAATAGGAGCATCATCATGTCCTCCGCCCTTATATTTTTTAGTTTGGTTTGATATTTCTCCGACTACCGGCATTGATCCTCCGCTGACATTTATCAATGTTTGGAGATCAGAAATATTCATCGAAAGATTATCAGAAATATTCTCAGAAATATTTTCCATTCCATCAAGCACACTGAATCCAGTCATCATCGGCTCGGCATAAAAAATCAAAGCCACAAGCACAAACATCAATAAAAATTTCAAAAATATTCCATTGCTTAAAATTCCACTAGGTCTATTTTTTCGGCTGCTCATTTTGTACCTCCATTAGAATTTAATTTCTCACACCACCAGATCCAAGTTCCCTTTCCAGAACCGACCTGTTTTCCCTTGATCAAACCCTCACCACGCAGATTATTCAACCGGTACAAAAGCTTTACCCTAGTTATTCGCTTCAGAACAAGTTCAATCTCTTTCGTCTCGAGCGGTTCATTTACTTCTCTAAGAGTTTTAAGAATATCCTTACTAACTACATCATGCTCTTTTTTCATTGCCATTCTTACTCTTTTTTGCTTTTTAAAGATATCTATCCATGAAGGTACTCATACAGACACTCATACAGTCACTAATATAGTCACCAATACATTCATCGATAAAGAAATCTCCTCAGGATTTACAATCGGAAATTTCTACAGAGAATATTTTGTAATTCTCTGTCTGTTAAATTCCTGTTGGAATTTCCCATAATTGAAATTTTTGACAGAGATACTGAACCCAAAAAGGTAATAAACAAATTACGAAGACAAAGAACGCAAAAAAATACATGAAAACTTAGGTCAAAAAATAAAAAGTTACAAAAGCAAAATTTTTGCCCAATGAACCCGCAGATTTTCTAGAAGATCAAAAAAACCAAAACATTTAAATAGTAAGATTAATCTTACTAATCATGGCAAGCATAAGCATAACCACGCTCAGTTCAAAAGGACAGATAGTCATACCGCAAGAGATGCGAGCAGGCATAAAAGAAGGTGACAAATTAATTTTAATAAAACAAGACAATAAAATAATCCTAAAAAAAATGGAAGATTTCGAAGAAAACATCGAAGAAGATTTAAAATTTGCAGAAAGAACAGAAAAAGCTTGGAAAGAATATGAACAAAGAACTTTTGTCTCCTTAAAAAAAGACGAGTTTATTAAAGAAATTGCAAAATGGTGATTATCGAATATAATTCTAAATTCAAGGAATTTATTGAGAAAATAAAAGACGGTTTACTAAAAGAAAGGATAAAAAAACAAATAATTAAGATTATTGAAAATCCCGAGATAGGAAAACCGATGAGATATGTAAGAAAAGATACGCGAGAAGTTTATATATCTCCATTCGGGCTTTCCTATGCCTATGTCAAAGAAAATAACAAAATCATTTTCCTAGATATCTTTCATAAAGATGAGCAATAACTACTTTCTTAAAAAATAAAAATTTCTTCTTAAGGCAAAATACAAAGATTTAAATATACTCACGAATTCTAGTGTATGCACAAAATGGCCACATTTACAGTCTCTATACCTGAAGATCTGAAGAAAAAGTTAGACGCGCATCCAGAGATAAATTGGCCAGAGTATTTAAAAAAAAGATTTGAGATAAGAATTAAAGAATTAAAAAAATTTGAAGAGTTGAAAAACTCAGGAAAATTAAGATGACCAGTCTAACTCTATCACTCTCTGAAGATCTAAAAAATCAATTAAAATATTTTATGTGGGTCAATTGGAGCGAGATTGCTAGAGAAGAAACCATAAAGAAATTAATATTTGAAAGTTATTTGAAGACCGGAGATTTGACAGACGAAGAATGGAAATTTTGCGAGGAAATTGATTGGCATCCTGTAGACGAACTCCCTCTGAAAGAAGAATTTATCAAGAAATTAGATTCTATTAAAAAAGAAAAATCTATAAAGTATAAGTCTGTCTCAGATCTATTCAAAAAGATAAAATAGGGGTGCAGAATGTATAATCCAGAGATAAAACCATCATGTCAGGAAACCATTGAGAAATTATGTAAAAAGAATCCGGTTTTAAAAGAGGCTTTAGAAAAAAAGATGAGCGAGATTACTGAAAACCCGCAACATTACAAACCATTAAAATATGATTTCGCAGGAGAGCGTCGTGTCCATATAATGAAAAGTTTTGTATTAAAATTTGAGATCAACGAAGTCTCAAAAACAGTAACATTTATTTTCTTCGGGCATCACGACGAAGCTTATAGAAGATAAATCTATTTTTAGCATAAATCATCTAAATTTTAGACAGTCATATTTCCCACTCGCCTTTTTCTTTTACCTTTTCAAGCACACTCTTAATATCCTCTTTTTTTAATGTCTTTCTTCCGTGCACAACCATCTCTTCCTTGAATGCAGGCAATAGATTAAGAACACTTTTACCAATATATTCTTCTAAAAATAAGATCGCTTCAGGATTTACTCTACCAATCCCATTTCTTTTCATTTCTGAAATAAGATTAATTCTTTTAATTAATGCATTATCCTTTTTATTGATTTTTACCATTTTTATCTAATGTATTAAAACATAGAATTTTTTGAATTTTACTTTAGAGTTGATAAAAAATTGGCTAAAAATATGCTCTTGATCAATAGGGATAGTAAAAACTTGGTTAGCCAACCACTCACCAGAGTTCCCTTCAACAATTCCTTTTTCCTTTCCCTTTCCTCGGAGATTATTGACTACTTTCACTTTTGATGAGGCATCCAACGATGTTAATTCATATTTAAATAAAACTCGGCTGTTAAATCCATGCAATTCACAAAAATATTTATTATGCCTCAAGCTGTATCCTTCTCTCATTAAAGTATTGATTATCGAAATCGGTTTAAAAAAATCGCTAGACTTGACAATGCTTACATGAAAACCATCAATATCTGGAAGAATTTCCTTATCCGTTATAAACGCAATATCTATATCCCGGGGCATGGCTTTTCCTTTCATGACAGAACCAAATACAATTAAATCTAAAATTTCTTTATCCTTTAGATAATTTGAAAGTTTATTTTTTATTATTGATATGGTCTTTGAGTCCATTTGCATATTTCCTTAGTTTAATTGCATCAGCCTCGGAAAGCCGAAGATTATAAGATTTAGTATATGTCTTAAATAACAAAGAAACCTCGCCATAAATCTCCTTAAAATGTGTCTCTAAAATACTGAATCTTTCAGCATGATTTTTTGGGACTGCCTTTATCTCTCTGTAGATAAGATAATCACATAAGATAACTATTGCCTTGAAAAAATCAGAAACCGCAGCATTGAATCTCTTTTTCTTTAGATTATCCTCTCCCGATTCTAAGAATTCATCAACATTTTTTAAAAGTTCTTCCATTAATGCATTAGTAAAAAAGCATATTTTTAAGGTTTTCGGTTAATAGATTAAAAGAATTATTTAAATTTTTCCGATCCTAGAAAGATTACTCAGTAATTTTCTCTGCATCATAAATCAAAATTTCCACTCCGCGCTTCCACTCATCTGCAGAAAGTCCTGCCTTTTCACACAGACTGGATAAAAAATTCTCTGCATCTGGAAGTTGTTCCCAGACCTGCGGCAGATATGTCGCAGAATGATATCCTTTTTTCAACACAACTCCCCGATTCTTGATTTTATTTTTCAGATCCTCTGAATTTTTATAATCTAATTTTTTGGGTTCAGTCAGAACAGAAATCTCAATTTTTATTTTTCCCAGCTCATTTTCTTCTAATGGAGGAAATCTAGGGTCATCAAATGCCGCATTCTTAGCATTTTCTACAACATCTTTCCAAAGTTCCTGTCGAGCACTTAAGCTTCCAATACACCCTCGCAAATCGCCATTTTCAGTCAATGTAATAAAACACGCTCTTTTATCAGAATATTTTTTCTTGAACGCCTCGTTAATGTGCAATTTCTTGCCAGTAAAATGTGTTTCCAGAGTCTGCCTTGCAAGTCTCAATAATTCTTTCATATTATATATTCCCCAGATATACAAAATTTAAATATTTCTTCCCAATTTTATAAGCCCGTTCCAAAGTTTCCTTGGGAGTTATCTCTTTATCAGTCATCTTGTACATCGGAAAAAGTCTTGAGATATGCCATGGAATATTTTTGTCAACAGATGCGATAAATTTCGCGATCTTCTCAATTTCTTCCGAGCTGTCGTTAATTCCAGGCACAATCAGCGTCGTCAATTCAATATGGATTCCTTTTTCATGGGCTCTTTTTATTGTTTCTAAAACCGGTTTAAGTTTCGCGCCGCAATATTTCTGGTGCACTCGCTCATCAAATCCTTTCAGATCAATATTCATAGCGTCGATAAAAGGTGCAATATAATCAAAACTTTCCTTTGTAAAATATCCATTTGTCACAAGTATGTTCTTCAATCCTTTTTTCTTCGCAATGACTGCTACATCTTTCACAAACTCGACAAAGATAGCAGGCTCATTGTAAGTATAGGAGATACTTTTACATCCCGTAGCCATAGCTTTTTCCACAATCTCTGGAGGTAATAATTTCTGTCCAAACACCACTCCTCGCTTCGAGGCCTGTGAGATATCAAAATTTTGGCAGTTTCCGACACAAGCAAAATTTGCAAGATAGGAATGATCTTCTTCGACTTCCAGATTATAAACAGAGCCAGAGTACTTCCCGTTTTCTATTTTTCTAACAGGGATATAAAAATATTTTTCATCCTCTAGAAATCGAGTATTTTCTCTGTTTTTTTTACTTATTTTTCCTTGTCCATTATAAAATTTATTTCTAAATTGTTCAGCATATAATTTTACATAATATAAAGTTGATTGATTTACGATTCTTCCCTCAATTTCTTTTTTAGCAGGAGGATTCCAAACATAATAACAAGGTAAAAAATTAAGTTTTATCAGCAATGCAAAAAGTCCCAATGCTAAATCTTTTGAGATAGTATTCATACTGATAGGATGATTACTGCCCCTATTCCAACCATCTCCCAGATAATAAGATCTCAAAAATTCATTTACAATTTTATTAGAGCAATTAAATAAAAAATAAGGAACTTTTTTATTTTTAGCCCCTGATCCGCAAAGTTTCTCAAAAAGTAAACCAATAGAAGTGTCTGTTATTCCGATAGAAGTAGAAGTTCTCCTATAAGTTTTATTAAGTTTCAATCCAAAAACATTATAAAACCGTCTAGAAACTTCTGCCATCATATTTCCTTCGTGTCTTCCAAAAGAAAATTCGATATGATAAGAATTTGGCCTATTCTTCAATTTACTGACGTGCCCTTCAGCACAATAAAACCCCAGAAGTGCTGCTAAATCTTTATTTATGTTTAATCTTCTTTTAATTCCTAAATTTTTCTCTCCAACAAATCTAACATACTTTTCCCCTCTAAGTAAATGTATTTTTCGATGGAAAAGAGAATCAGGATTCTTCTTTAATTTTGAGAAGAAATTTCTTACATAATTAGGATGCAAATCAAATCGCTTTCCGATTTCCTTAGAACTGGAACCATTAGCTTTCATCTTGATTAATTTATCAAAGACTAACGAAGTTTTCCTTACAGGAGAACCAACCTCAATACTATGATTTTTTAATAATTTTTCAATATCAATATATTTTAATGGATTTTTAACCTCATGAATTTTTGGTACAAGAAGTAAATCGCCTTTTTTTAATTTATCCGCTCTTATTTTTTCAGTATTATTATTTCTCTTAATAAAAAATTCATGATAGGGAGTACAGATGATCTCCGGTAGATAGTTGGGCTTTATTTTTATAATCGGCCCGCGAGATTTATGTTCAAATACATTCTTTATTTTTTTTAGTTCTCCAGTATGTGTTACAACTAAAGGCAAATGTTCTCCTTTTTGAGATATTTCAAACAAATCTTTTATATTTATTGTTCCATTATTAGTGAATATACTCGTACTTGGATGAAAACACCAGTCGCACTTGAAATTACATCCCACTGTTCCGAAAGAAAAAGTTTTGCTTCCAGGCAAAAAATGAAAAAGTGGTTTTTTCTCAATAGGATCGGCGTGCATTCCAGTCACTTGGCCATACACTAGCAAAAAAAGTTCTCCTCCTATATTTTTTCTGACTCCACAGATTCCAGTTTTTCCCTCGGCAATCAAGCATTTATGACTGCAAGCCAAGCATCTAACCTTACCTTTCTCTTTTTTGAACAATTCACATTTTTTAATGGCCATCAGAACCTTATCGAAGCATAGCCGACGACACTTTCCCTCTCGCCAGTTATATCTCCTGAATTTTTATACTCAATAAGTTTTGGTCTCCATTTCTTTATCTTACAGAGTTCCATCAATACCATCAAAGGAAATTGGCCACATGCATCCATTTTTTCAAGTTTAGAAAAATCCAGATCCTCTAAAATTTTTATCGTCTCCTTATCTTTTTTAACTGCTTTTTCATAGGACAAAAAATGACTCAGATCACTAGATACAATAAAAACTCCCTTGAAATCTTTTATCTTCTCTGCGATTTCTCTTGCTCCATTCAGATCAATTTGCCCGATCATCAACGGCAAAATTTCTCCAAATCCAAGTCTCTGTAAAAATGGGATTTGATTGTCTATAGCATGCTCACCAGAAATATCAATTCTCTTGAAACTACTCTCAATAATTTTTATCTTTCCAAAGACTGTTGCCCGCCATCTTTTATCATGAGTTACAGCTCCTTGAAGAGGAATATAATGCGACGGTGCAAGAATAATCGCTTTCTTTGCTTTCAAATTTTTTAGAAGTAAAAACGCATTTCCAGCAATTTCTCCAGAATAATCATAGCCAGCATGAGGTACAACAATTCCGTGTACATCTTCCCGAATATCCAATTTTGCAGAAAAATATTTATCAATAATATTTCCAAGTTCAACCCTATCAGAAGTATACCATTGGCCCATCCTATTAATAACAAATTCAACTTTTTATTCTTTATGATGTATCCTAAAAATAGATCTAAGCAACGGGCAGGAATTGCACCTGCGCATGAGAGGGTTGCAGCCTCTTGCCTTACTGCTTGGCTACCGTTGCATTTCTCTACAAAGTTTGGTGCATTTATAAAAATTGTTATTGGAATTTTTGGGTTAAAATTTCCGTCAAAAATTTCAATTAGAAATTGTCAATTTTAGGCAATTTCTTTATGCTCTCTCAAAAGAAAGTTTTCAGAGGATTCTAACCATCGATTCTCTTCAACCAAAGAACTGCATACTTGCCGTCGCTATACTTTTTTCCTTTCTTTATGCTCTTCCTCATCTGTTCTGTCAAAATTTTATAGAAAGGATGGTCAGTCAGATTCTCAAAAACTTTTCTTTTAACAATTTTAACAGCCATATTTCTAAACAGATATTTATGATTTAATTTTAATCTAAAGAAATCCTTTGCACTTCTCGTCGTAGTAATCAAGCCCTCTTTTGTCAATATGCCTAAAACTTTTTTCTCCTCGATTTTAGGAAAAGATATTTTTTCCATTTTTCTATTATTTTCCTAATTCTTTAACATTTTTTTCAATATCCAGAATAATTTTTTTTATACAAATAATATCGGAAGCATCACAATCCTCGATTTTCCAATGAATAATCTCACCCTTAAAATCATGAAAAAAGTCAGGAGAAACATTATCCGCGACAATAACAATTTTGTCAAATTTTTTAACAAGTTCTCGCGTTAATTGTAGCGGTGTTCCAGTAATATCATACGCCATCTGTTTCATTATTCCAATAACATTCCCTTCGATAAAAGGCCTCGCATCATCCATGATCAGCCCAGCCGACTCTGCTGCAATATTTTTATTCTTATTCAGTTTATTAAAAATCGTTTCAGCTACCTTGCTTCTGAATCTGTTATGTTTGCATATAAATAAGATTTTCATTTTTAACAATCTCCCGACAGCTCAGAAATTCTATCAAATTTCTGGGACATTCAAAACTTACGTTTTGAAGTGATTTGAACTGCAACACTGGATTGAAATCCAGTGCATGCAATCTTCGATTGCATATACGCTCCCGACAGGATTTGAACCTGCGACCCCTGACTTAGAAGGCCAGTGCTCTATCCAGGCTGAGCTACGGGAGCCTATCCCTCAATCGCATTGTATTTATGGGGCAATCTCATGGGGCATTCTTACCTATACACTGAAAAGATGATATTAAAATCTTGCTGTTTAGAAAAAATTAAAAAGTAACAGATCTTAAAAAAATATGGCTCAATTAAGATTGCTGTTGATAAAATATTTCAATTCAGATAAAGAGATTTTGAAGATTGTGAATGAGACGATTAAGAAAATTAAACCAAAAATTATGACAATCTCCGACGCGCTTTTAGCTAACGAACTCTCAAAAATATCCAATTGGAGGACTGATTCTGGGAATATAATTTATCTCGCAAAGAAATATGATATAAAAAAGAAAAAATTATCCGAGGCCATTAAAGAATACTGGAAAATAGAAGATCTATTAAAAAAAGAATTTGGAAAACTAAAATTTAGATATATAGATTACCAGCAAAACAAATTTATTATGGAAGGAGAAAAAGCAGTATTGAAGATTCATAAAAATAAGGATGATAATTTATCTATTAATATTTATAATTTTGAAAATCCTGAAAGATCAAAACACTCGGCAGAATTTAAGAAATATGCACGAGAAACAAGAAAAAAGATAGCAAAATTGCTAGATACTCCAGTTTAAGCAATAATTTAAATATCTCCTCAAACATATACATTCATGCCAGAAAAAATTAATCTAACATTTCTCGGAACAGGTTCTGCAATACCTACTGCTAGACGCAACCATCCATCAATACTTCTTTCCTATAAAGACGAGAACATTCTCGTCGATTGCGGCGAAGGCACTCAACGACAATTTCGCATCGCTCATCTAAACCCGTGTAAGATTACTCGAATTTTAATAACTCACTGGCACGGCGACCATGTTCTAGGATTACCCGGTCTATTCCAGACTCTCATGCTCAATGGATATACAAAAACATTGCAGATCTATGGCCCACGAGGAACAGCGAGGATGATCCAAGTCTATCAGACTTTTTTCACGCATAAAGATAAATTATCTATTCAAGTCCATGAGATAGAATCCGAAATTGTTTTTGAAAATTCAGAGTTCATAATAAATGCACAGCCGATGAACCACGAAACTCCCACACTGTCCTATTCATTTACAATAAAAGAAAAAAACAGGATAAATAAAGAAAAATTAGAAAAACTGAAAATCCCTTCAGGCCCGATGATAGCAGAATTAGCAAAAGGAAAGACAATTGAAGTCGACGGCAAAAAAATATACGGCAAAAAATTGATTTTCACCGAGCCTCAAAGAAAAATATCTTTTATAGCAGACACGCTATACAACACGAACTGCATAAAACTTGCTCAAAATTCAGATATAGTTATATCCGAATCAACCTATGTCGACGAAGAATTAGACTTGGCCAAAGAACATCTTCACCTGACCTCAAGCCAAGCAGCAGAGATCGCAAAAAAATCAAAATCAAAACAGCTTATATTGACTCATTTATCCCAACGCTATGATTCAGATAATACTCAAGTTCTAAAACAAGCAAAAAAAGTTTTCAAGAATACTACCATCGCAAAAGACTTTGATACAGTAGAACTATGAAAAAAAAATTATTTTTAAAAATCCTCTATGCTCCCTTTTGGTTAATTGGAAAGGTCGTCTGGCTCGTCGGAAAAGGCCTCTGGTTACTTGCTAAAGGAATTTATTCTGCATCAAAATACACATTCACAAAAGCCAGCGAATATCGTAAAAAAAATAAAATAAGAAAATCCAAGCCCCAATCTCCTCCGAGTCAGATAGAATTAAAAGAACTCAAGACTATTAAAGGAAATTTTGAAGAATTCCTCAAGACACTATATTCAAAAGGAAAAATAGGCATAATCCTCGGTGGCCGAGGCACAGGCAAATCTGTTCTTGGCATGAGAATTTTAGAAAATGTTGCTTCATCCGAAAATCCTTCCAATTCATCCGTTAGGATTTTTGGAAACAGAAAACCGCAGTTTTCTGTTAAAACCAAAGTCTATGCCATGGGCTTCGATGAATCAAAATTTCCAGAATGGATAACTCCAATCAACGATATAAAAGAGATAAAAAACGATTCCCTGGTCTTAATCGACGAATCCGGAATAACATTTTCATCTCGCGACGCCATGAGCAGCTCCAATAAATTACTTTCAGAACTTCTGCTGATTACACGCCATAAAAACATTTCAGCACTGTTCATAGCACAAAATTCATCGAACATAGAAATAAATATCCTCAGGCAAGCAGATTATCTCCTGCTCAAACCGCACTCCCTGCTTCAGCTAGACTTTGAAAGAAAAATAATAAAATCCGTCTACGAAAAAATATCAGCCCAATTCTCCAAATTCAAGGAAAGAGGCACAACTTACATTCACTCCAATGACTTCCAAGGTTTTATCTCCAACGAACTTCCAAGCTTCTGGTCCGAAGGATTAAGCAAGAGTTTCTCGAGTAAATAAATCACTTAATAACTCATTAAATATGGGATTAATTAGATAAAAAAATAAAAAGTTCCAACTAACCATAAACACTAAAAACTCTGTGCCGTGCGAAAACAAAACCGGACAACGCTTACTCTTTTATGCTTGAAGGAGATATAAAAATAATCGTATCTCCCCTCAAAAAAGTAAGGCCGTAGTTTCTTGTCTGTTCACCGTTCTCTAGCTCTTTCGCATTGTCGACCACAATATTGATGTGGATGTCAAACGCCAAGAGCTTCCCTACCATTTGCTTTCCGCTTTTCAGCTGGATAAGGACTTCTTTTCCTTTTGCTGCATTTAGCAAGTCCAACGGTCTCTCTATGCCATTAACCATTCTCTAACTTAAGAAAAACACTTTTTAAACCTTATTCTGATTTTGTTGTCTTTTTCCGAGGTAAAAAATTTAAAAAACTACTCAGCCCGAGTATCATAAAGACCCTCTTGCGTACCGCACCTTAAAAGAGGTAGTTTGTTCGAACAATTCGCTTTTGATATTATTCTTGATTTGTGAAAATCAAAAAGCAAATTGTGAGTAGTCGGATTTTTGGAGGACAGGAAAAAATCAGCATAACAAACCGCAGTCTAAAGACTGCGGATTTTTTCCTGTATTAACAATAATAAGAGGTAAAAACCTAACAAAACTCACTGCAAACCGGTTAAGTTATCATTAATTAATAGTCCGCGTTACCAGACGACTATTAAGGGGAACAAAATGCAGATTATATTTTCAAAAAATAATTCTAAAAAATTATAGAGAATTCCATTCAAGATAAAAAAAGAAAAAAGAAAAAAGAAAAAATAAGAAAATTTAAATTGCAGTTGCAGTAGCCGTGATAAGATCGCCTTTTGCACCAGGAACCGCATCTGAAGGAATTACTATTCTAAAGTCAATTCTTAACTTGTCTTTTGTATTGTTATATACAAAATCGTTACAGATATTTAGATCTGCTGTCGTATTTACAGGATAAAATGATCCTTCAGTAACATTGACAACAGTACAGCTTCCAGCTTCAGCATTTGTGAAGTTCCATTGATATTCAGGATTAGTTCCGCCGATGAATTCAGCTGCAGTTTTTCCAGCTTTGAAGGCTAAAGTAACATTAGTATTGCCAATGTTCTCTAGGGTCAAACCCGTATTGTTTGCACTCCAATTTCCACCTGTTACAGTTCCGCTAGCAGTATTAATTGTAGCATTTGCTTGTCCATAAGCTACCTGCCCAGAACCAAAGTTGAGGTTGTCTATCGTAAAATTAATCGCAGTCAATGATTCTATAGTTAAATTCACAGTCGCTGTATCTGTTGCATAACCTGTTATTGTCCCGACTCTATCAAGACTGACGAACATGTTAAAAACAGCTACAATCACTGCAATGATTCCTAAAAGAAGTATAAAGTTATTACTCTCCATACCACCATACCTCTTGAGAATCCTGTGCCTGCGGATATACGATCAAACCAATAGTTCCTGCGCCCATATCTCCGCCCCAGGCTTTCGCCTTAGTCGATTGTAGATCATTGACATTCAACGTCAAAGTCACTGCAATCGATACAACGGATAATACTATAGCGATTACTAACAAGAAAACAATTGTTTTATCTGATACCATCTCTTTTGTTTTTTTATAAAATTTAGTTAATTATAGATATATATTCTCCTTTATAAATATTTGTTTTTCTCGAGGACATCAAAAAAACAATGGGGCACCGCACCATAAATGGTGCGGTTTGTAAAGCCCCTTGTTTTTGGAAAAAATTTCACTCTTGTTATCTTTATTTTTTTATTCTCAAGAGTAAAATTTTTTGAGACAGAAAACGGGAAGTTGCGAAGGCAACTTCCGCAGCCTAAAGGCTGCAGTTTAAGACCGTTTTCTGTATTATTTTTTCCTTCTAGCCACTAGTCTTCTCCAGAAAACAAACCACAGAACATTAATTAATATTAGTATGATTACAAATATCAGAATTACTTCTTTTATACTGATTGTAGAACCACTTTTAGCAGAACCAATGACATAACCCACTCCCTGAATATCCATATTATTTTGAGTAATCTTCAATACTAAGTCCCTATCAGTACTTTTTTTATCATATTTTACTAAAAGTTTTCCACGATATTCTCCCTCTTGCACGCCCATAGTATCCCAGAAAGCGATTAGCTCTTTTTTGCTTAATGCAGGCACACTTTCAGTGGCAGATTTTATATCAGCCACAGAATGTTCTTTATCGTCATAAACAAGAAGATTCGCAAACACTGTCTTAAATTCCTCATCCCACTTATTTTCAACAGAAATACTTAGCTTAACAATTTCTCCCAATCTAAAGTCGTTGACAAATATCCTATCTATTGCTAAACTCTCTTTTCCAAGTTCAAATTCTTTTTCAAAATCCTTGCTCTCTCCGTCATAAAATACTCTGACTTTGGCCAAATAATTTCCAGGAGTAGCATTCACAAACCATTTCGCAACAAGTTCTGCCCTGGCTCCTGCGATTACCGAAGAAGAATCACTTTCAATGCTCGCAATTTTTTCATTCTTCAGATTATAGATATCAATTGTCGCTTTTGCGTCGTTAATTCCAAGCTTGCCTCTATTAATAATAGGAACTACAAATGTTGCTGTAGAATTCTGCTCTGCATTTACAACACTTAAGTCAATATCAATGCACTTTCCAGGACAAGGCACGTAAACAAATAATTGCGAGACAACCGCAACAGTTGCTCCGACAAAAGTTCCAGATTCTTCATCTGTTTTTGGGATCTCCATTACTACAATTTCAGCAACATGTAAACCCGGCTCTTTAGCAAGCCTATCAGGAAGTTTTATTTTATATTTCAACTGTTTTCTTTCCTCATCAAAATTAAATTCCATCAAGTTCCTCGACAGAATTATAGAATCATTTAATTCACCCTGGACATAGATACTGGTTTTCATATCTTTATTCTTATTATTGAGAACATCGAGTGTGATCTCCTGCTCCTGTCCTCCTTTGTAATCAAGACTAATTCTGCCAGGAGTAATTCCTAAAGCAGAAATAAGAGAGATATTTGCTAGGATTAAAAATACAAAGACAGATACTGCTGCTAAAAATCTATACTTTTTATCCATTCTGCCTCCCGACGTATTTTCCTTCATCTTCGATTGTTTGAGTTTCGTTTGGGTCAAGCACAATATGTCCCGCCAAAATACCGCCTTTATCTCTTGTGATATTTACTCTAACATTCCCCATATTTACAAGTTCTGTATCATTATTCTCCCTTTCTATATTCAACCCGACCTCACTGTCGACGCTAAATCTATTTTCAAAACCCTCGAGCAAATTATTTCTCGCTTTCCAATAATAAACTCCGGGTGCTAATCTTAAAGACAGATTTTCCTTGATCTCGACATATTTTGCATCTGAAAAATCCGGACTCTGAGAAATCACAATAATCTTTGTGTTACTCGAATTAAAATTCACAACACTGCCCAAAACATTTACCGAAATCCGAGGATAAGAAGCAAACACAAACAGCAGAATTCCAAATATTAAGATCGCCTGCACAATCACAATTATTTTTGTAGTTACCATTTAATCAATTCCAGTATAAGGTTCCCCCAAACTTCCTGTAAAGACTACTGTTGAAAGTTTATTTCCAGCAGGTTCATCTGCAGGAATTTTTACAAGCAGATCAACAGAGACATTATTGCAACCAGATTGATAACCCGACGTAAAATTCATACGATTTATTGCCCTCGCAGTCAACAACGGAGCATCATTCCACGAGACCAATGTTCCCGAATCTACAAAACATCCTGAAGTAGTATTTCTTATCTTAAATTGGAAATAACTGCTAGGATTTGAAGCAGAAGAAAATAAGTTAGTAAAATTTACAGAAATATTTGTCTGAACATTACCATCATTCTGCAATACAAAAGGCCGAGGGTCATCTAAGGAGGTATTTTTGCTCTCAGATAAATTCATATTCTCAAACAAAATATAATCCGTAGGAAGGCTTATAACAATATTTGATTGTATTGAAATATTTCTCGGAACAGCCCATACTCCATAAACTTGGCCATCATTCGCCCTCGCAGTCCAATTATAATAATAACCATTATCAATTAAATACTCTAGATAAGCAGGCACAGTGTAGTTCGTAGACGAATTAATAGTATTGTTTTCATAATATCTATTTCCAAGAGAGCAGGTCCCGCCTCCACTATACAAGCAAGTCAAATTTAATTCATAGCTCAAAGCATCACCATCATCGTCGCTGCCGCTATAATAAAATGTCGGCGTTCTATTTGTCGTAATATTTCCATCATTTGGAGAAATTAGCGTTACTGTCGGAGGAGTATTTAATATTGTCAGGTTCCCGCTAAAACCAAAACTCGAATAATCAAGGCCATCAAACAACCTCAGACCGCAGCTCCAATTCTCCCCTTTTGTAGTATTCGCATCATCAAGAACAGCGATAAACAAACTTCCATTTGCATAACTATTATTATAATCCATCGTCAAATTCAAAGTTCCATTATTATACCATCTGACTGTAACATTCATCTTGTTGAGATCTACATCAGTGATATTTGCAAAACAATTCAGATCAGCTTTTGTCCTGTTGCTTCCATCTGTTGAATTTATCGTCACTGCAGGAGTATTTGGTGCGGTATTTCCTGCGATTATATCTAATGTTCTTATGTCTGTCATATTCTCTCGAGCATTTGTATCTTTAACATAGGAATAATAAGTATAATCTCCTAAACTTAAATTACTTTTATTGACGCTAAACTGCCATTGATCAACATCTGTCCTATGTAAAGAAGAAGAATATAACATCCGGATTTCATCATCTGTCAAGCTTCTATTCCAAATTCTTAATTCGTCCAAACTTCCATTTATTCCAGCTCCGCCAGTGCCTCCGCCAATATTAAGATTACCCAATGAAGAATTGACAACTCCGGTAAAATTATCAGAAGTTCCTTCTACGCCATTCATGAATATCCTCAGGTCAGTTCCATTGTAAGTAGCAACTACATAATTCCAACTATTAAGCGGAACCGCAGAGAAATAAGCTTTGTTATTGATATAATGATTGACATAGAAATTTAAAGTACCATCCTCAAAAAAGAAAAGCCCATAGCCATCAGTCCAACTATATACAGAAGTCTTCATAGCTAAAATACCATACTGAGTAGTAGATCCTACCTTAAACCAAGTAGCCAAAGTCATTTCTCTGCTGATATTCAGCGAAGGAGAATTAGAGATATTAAAATAAGGGCCGGTATTAACCGAACCAAAGCTATACGCTCCTCGATAATGTCCTCCAGAAATATCAAACGAAATATTACCCGTAGCTGTTGCATCATTATTATATTTACTCAAATCTTTTACATAAGTGCTATTCTCACCTAAACTTGAAATATTATCAAAATCCATCATCAGCGCAAGACTCTCGTCGAATAAAGTATAGTTTGTAGAATTCCAATTGAATATAAATTTATCAATCCCCATTTCAGTTATAGAAACATTGAATATGAAAGATCTATTTGACGTCGTTGTTCCATTTGCGGGCGTCGGATCACTAAATGAAATAAGGGGATAAGCAGTATCAACAAAAATTCTTCGCGTTTCAGTAGAATTATAATTTCCAAGATTATCATAGGCATCTGCACTCAGCAGATAAACTCCGTCGCTAAGCCCGCTAAAATTTATAAATAATGGCGAGCTTGTCGAGTTGCTCCAATTTACAAGACTGCCAGTTGAATTGTAAAGATAAATACTTACATTTTTCAAACTCGACTCAATCGCAGTCACATTCGCTAAAATATAATTTCTATAGACAAAACCAGCACTATCTGTAGGAGTTACAAAATCTATTTGAGGCGGAGTGAGATCCCGGATAAACCAACGAGTCTCAGTAGTATTTTCATTACCTAAAGAATCTTTTGCCGACGAGAAATAATTATATATTCCCTCGTCCAATCCGCTAGTTAAATTTTTAGTCTGATTCACTTGAAGATACCATTGGCTATTATTATATTTTTCCAAATTCATTTGATAATTTTGAACAACTTCGTCTTCACTCAAACTTCTATTCCAGATCCTTACTTCATCAATCATTCCGTCCCACCATCCACCAGGCCAATCACCAAGATTTCCTCCAATCCTTATGCTGCCAGTATTGGGAATATTTCCAGAATAAGCAGCATCTGTTCCTTTTTTGCCGTTGACATAGATTCTAAGTGTAGTCCCATTGTAAACTCCGACGACCTGAGCCCATTCACCAGTATTGATTCCAGCAGATGCTTTCGGACTTCCACTTGAACCGACGTAAAAATATATAGCATCAGCCCAATAAAATCCCCAGCCATTCCCCCAACCACTATCAGCATCTCTTCCAATTATAGTCTTATAGACGCTAAAACTATTAGCATAGACCCATGAAGAAACAGTCATCGCAGTCCCGTTAGTATTATTTACCGAACCTAAATTAATATAGTCTCCATTTCCGTCGAACTCGATCGCTCCGCCGTATTTTCCGCTCTTAGTTGGCTTTGCATTGATGATAGTTCCATTCGTCGAGCTAGCTACGTCAACAGCATAGGTCGAATTTTCACCGATAGCAGAATTATTATTGAAATTGAACATTGTCTTCAATGTCGAATCAAAAATTGTATAGTTCGTCCCATTCCAATTATATTTTACTTCTGCTAAATTTGCTTCTGTTATTGAGACATTAATTTGTACAGTGGTATTTGTCATCGCTGTACCATTGGCCGGCGTAGGATCTACAAAATTTATTCCAGGAGGAGTCCCATCTCCTGCTTCTCCATTTAAAGTGATGCTGTTTGTCAATAATTTTGGCGGGAATGGCCCGATAGCAGTAGTGAGATTCACCATATACTGGACATAATTTCTAGGCAATAGGCTAGAGATATCAGAATAAGTATTGTTTTTCACGACAATATCCCACCCGCTTTTATCTGAACAATCAGAAGTTGTACAAGATCTGATAGCGATGCTGATATTATTTATTGTACTATTAAAATCCGCGTCCCAGGAAATATTTTTCCATGCAACAGCAGTTCCCATATTTTTTACATTCGAATGATAATAACCTTCATACATTGAATTAGTTATAAAAATAAAATGAGAGGTCTGATTAAATTCTGCTTCAGAGTAATTTCCTAAATTCCAGCCGCTGAAACTGTAATTTGAATCTGCAAATCCGCATGCTCCAGAACTATCGCATGCTCTACAATTCCAGATATATTCAGAATCCTTTACAGAATAATTGCCGACGACATTTTTCATATCAAAACTAAAATTACTCGAGTTGGAAGTTCCTGAAATATTTTTTGTTTCATTCAAATACCAAGAACCGCCGATATTTGTATACAGAGAAATATTTACAAGATTATTAGTTGAATTAACAGAGCAATTGAGCGTGACATTTCCTAAAAGATTGATGGTATGATTGTTATTCTGCGGATAATTTAAAGTCACATTAATTCCAATGACTTCGATAATTTCTTGACTTATTGTCACATTCCACGTCGAAGTCATATTGCCCACATTCATTCCCGCAGTCAGATTTGCAAAAACAAAAAACTCATAACTATCATTAATGTTTCCTGTAGCATTCACAAAAAAAGTCACAAGCCGTGATTCTCCATTGTTCAAAGTAAGATTATATGGATTTTGTGTAATTGTATAAAATGGGGTTTCAGAAGAATTCATTGAAATCAATCCCTTGACAAATACTTGTTTTATTATTACATAACCGTCTCCTAAATTTATTCCAGATAAATTTGTCTGATTAGCTCCAGTATTATACGAGCCTGCTCCTCCCCCTTGTCCATGGCCAGCCCATCCTCCTCCGCCGCCTCCTGAATATCCTCCGCCGCCCCCTGCTCCGACATAAGTTCCTGCTCCTCCTCCAAATCCTCCGTCATGCCCACCATTATCTCCTGCTCCTCCTGCTCCTCCTTCTAAAAAACGTTTTCCTCCACGAGAACTACTGCCGCCGTTAGTTAACCAACCAGCTCCTCCTCCACTATAAACGCCCGCACCGCCTCCGCTTCCATTAAGACTGCCGACGCCAAACTGGCTGACTGTCCCATTCATTCCCTGAGTAGTATTTTGACCATCTGCATCACTTGTCGTCGAGTAATCGCCTCCGCCTCCGCCGCCTCCGGCGATGATCAATGGATTATTATTTTTTACTACAAAAGTTCCACCACCCCCGCCAACGCCTCTTGTACCTCCAGTATTGTTTGTTCCAGCTTGTCCGACTAATATTTGAAGTACTTCCCCCTGGACTAAATAAAAATAACCTTGTATTCTTGCACCTTTTCCTCCGGGATATTGCGGAGGATTTCTAGCACCTTCAGCTCCATAGACATCAATAAAATAAGTTCCATTTGCAGGAACAGTCCAATTTTGTATTCCATTGCTTACGTCGACAAGTCCGGATAAAGTTGTCCCAGAATAATTAGAATTGCATAAAGTTTGATTTGGTCCAAGTCTTCCGGATTTATTACAGGTCGTAAATCTATATTCTGTAAAATTTGTAGGATCAAGACTTACATTTATCTCTCCGCAATTTCCACCAGAACAAGAAACATTTAAAGTCACATTAAATAGTTTATATCGCGAAACATTTACATTTGTCGTCGGATAGATCAAATCCAATCCAATTCTGAGAGAAGTTAAAGTAAAAGTTACATTCGTAGAATTCTCATTTCCACGCGAATCATTACAATATACTGTCCAAGTATTTGAACCTTCAACACTATACGCATTTGTAAAATTAGTCCCCATTGCAACAGCACTCGAGTTTGTCAATCCTCCGTCGATAGAATACCAGCAATAAGCTTTATTCAATTCAATAAAAGTATAATTTAATTCGCTGATGTTATAATAATAGATAGTATTCTGCGGATAGATTATATTCATCGCAGGATAAATTACGTCAAGTATCTTCAATGGCAAGAAATCCGTGATTCCGCCTGTAGTGTAATTCGTATCGCAGATGCTGTCTCCATCGACATCAGTGCAATTATCTGAAAATCCCTGCGAAGAAAGATTTGTCCAGAAATTCCCGCCAAGATAACTTCCATTCACAATACTTGTTCCTGCTGTTTTTGTAGTGTTCCAGAAAGAAGCAGAACTGGTCGCAGAAATTATTTTATTTATAAATCCAATATAATTATTAAATATTCTATTCGAAGTACTCGATGATAATAAGATAGCATAGCCAGTATTAGAATAAAATGTGTTTGAAGTGATATTATTTAGATCTCCGGTAGCGATATTTAATCCGTCGCCAGTATTAGAACTGATTGTATTAGCAGTAACAATATGACCTCCATTAGTGACCATAGTTATTCCATTTCCAGCATTTGAACTAATATTATTTCCAGAAATATTGCTGCCTATTCCCGAGACATAAACTCCAGCACTTCGACCATTTGAAATATTATTATTAAAGACAACAGGATTATTTCCAGCTAAACTAAGACCATAACCTCCATTTGAGCCAATAGTATTATTATATATAAAAAGTCCGGGAGTACTAGTTAAAGCATTTATTCCCCTAAGTAAATTAGAACTGATTGTACTTGATTTTATAGTAAGATTTTTATTTCCCCCATCAGTATATATTCCATCCAGGCTATTGTTATTCGCAATAACAGAATCCAAAGTATAATTAGATAATGCAGAATAAGCACTGAAAAACCAAAATCCATAATAATTATAGCTAGAGTTGACATTCGTAAATGTAAGATTAGTAGTCTCTATGATAGATATAGCATTATTCAATAGAGTATCAGAACCACTGACCGTCACATTGGTAATACGTGAATTAGATGCGCTAACTCCTACAAAAAGTAATTGTGAAAAATTTTGATTTGATATGTTCACAGTTTGATTATAATAGCCGATCAATCTTCTACCAGAACCATAGCAATTGTCAAATATGTCATTGTAGATAGCAGGAGCACCATAGGTATAGACATCCATCTGTGCGCTTTCTGTAAAATTAGAATTATTCATGACATTCGCACCATTGCTATTAAGATAAATTCCATACTGCTCATTAGAATTAGCCGAGACATAATTAAGATTATTTTTAAGTCCACTGACCCTGAATCCATAAAGATTATAATCCGCACTGACAGAAGTTAAATTATTGTTATTTGAACTGAGTATCCAAACTCCATATTGAGTATTATTATCTGCACTCATATTTGTCACAAGATTAAGATTCGAAGACGTTGTAAGATAAGCCCCATTAACATTATTTATATTGACACTTATATCACTAAGATTATTCTTTGAAGAAGCAGTAAGATAAACACCAGTATTCGAATTATTATCTGCAAAAATCGAATTCAGCAGATTATTATGGCTTGTATCCAAATAAACCCCATAGGTATTATTATGGGTAGTTATATTTGTCAAACTTGAATTTCCTGCAGAAAGCAACGATATCCCGTCCTGAGCATTATAAATAGAAATAATATTCTTGAGCGTATCATTGGTGCTTGTCTGGATATAGACTCCTGCATAATAATTCCTATCAAATATCGAAGAAGTTATATTTGTGAAAGAGCTTGATGAAAAATAAATTCCATAATCTCCTCTGCTTGAATTTACATTATCTATAGTTCCATATTTATTAGATAAGAAATAAATTCCATATCTGCCCAAGCCATTACCTGGCGCTGTTCCTTTTTGAACTCTGCAATTTTTTACATGAGTATTATTATAATTTGAGGAAATTCCAGCATAAAGCGTCGACACAGTATTATTTCCGTAGATGATAAGATTATCCCAGCTCTGACAATCTAGAGTTACATTATCTGCAGTCACATTGAAGCAAGTAAAATTTGTAGAAACACTATTAGCTAAAGTATAGGTAGTATTGGCGATGCTGAGCGGTCTGCACGAATCAATATTTGTGCCCATATTCCTATTGAATATTACGCTCGTCGAATTAAAATTTCCAGCAGAATCATTGCAATATAAATTCCAAGTATTAGAACCCTCAACACTCGGCACATCTGTGAAATTTGTTCCCATTACAGCATTGCTTGAATTAGTGATTCCTCCGTCAACAGAATACCAGCAGAAACCGCCGTCAGGATCATCAGAAGTATATGTCAAAGTAGATACATTAAGATACCATGTTGAGTTGGAAGGATAGACAATTCTCAGCGACGGTGCAATAGTCGAAATAAACTTTAAGCAGACAGAGATATTTTCAGGAGTATTATTGCAGCTTGAGACATGGGCATTTGTTTGATTCGACAGAGTGAATGCGCAGACCCAACCAGTAGGACAGGTTCCGTTTAGAGGCTGGAAACTTACATTCGCAGTATAATCAGTAGTGTTAGACCCAAAATAAATCAGATAAGGATAATCGTCACTGCTCATATTCCCCATCTCAGCATGAGCATTTGTATAATTTGAAAGTCTGGCGATAGTCACGCCAGTATTATTTTTTACAGCGACGACGTTTCTCGTATCTCTGCAACAAGAAGAACGGCCATAATCCGCACTGCTCTGATTCACAACTTCTGCATGGGCATTTGTATAATTGCTCATTCTCAGCATCACGGTCCAGCCAGCAGGACAATTTCCAGTTACGACCTGGCAAGTCAGATTTGGAGCAATAGGATCGACGACATAATCCAAGTCTACATTTCCGATCATCCTCAGATCAAAAACATCCTCAGGAACAGTTAAATTAGTCAGATAGACTTTATACCAGCTCTCTCCAGAAACATTTTCAAATACAGCAATAGTTTCATTCTGATTATTTACATAGACCTCGATGCTTGTAGAATTTCCATCACTCGATCTTCCATAGATACTGATATCCTTTGAGCTGTCCAATTCCTGCTCAAACGTTACTCTCAGATAATGTCCACTAGGGATCGTCGTCCAATTATTATCCTGCGCCTTGACATAATCATATACTTCTTCGATAAAAGTTCGATTTTCGTCAAGATGTTCTGCTTTTGTGATATAGATCACATCATATGTCTGATTCGATAGATGTTCAACATTCCACTCAATATAATCAATAAAACCGTCGCTGTCAAGATCAGAAGCATTAAAATCAACTTCAACTCGCACAATCTCGCTTAAATTTTCCCGAGTGTCAATATTTTCAGTAGGAGAAATAATATCTAAAGTATTATTTATTTCTTCAGTCAAGTTCAAAGATATATTTTCAATGACTTGACCAGTCATAATTACTCGGAAATCTTCAGAAGAATTTGTAATATTTTCAGAAACATTGTTGCTATTGATTAAAGATTCATTGCTACTATTGTTCTCAGAAATAATATCGCTAAAATTATAAATATTAATACTATCATTAAAGGTCAGATTATTTAGATTACTTGAATTACTCTTATTAAGAATAATCCATTCACTTGAATTAGTCAAATTCTCTTCGAAAATAATAACCGAATTATTTGCAACATTGTTTGTAATATTAATATAACCATACTTGATTGCGTCTGCCCGTGTAGTATACCAATAAACTTTTATTCTTGAAATATAATCATTCTTTATTGTTGAACTCTCTATGAGAGTATAGGCCAAAACATTGCTATAATTTAATTCATCAGCCGCACCGACAATGACTTTTTTTCCCGTTCTCATATCTTCCTCAAAAGCCCGCGCAGCAGGAGTATAGTATTCAACCGCAACCTCGTCAACATTTTGTTCTTTAGCGATTTTATCTGCGTCGATTATTTTCTTGTTCTCCACTTCAATAATGCTATCACTAAAATTATTTTCCTCGAATATTGAAGCGCCAGTTATTGGCCAAAACGAAAAAAAGCTGAATAACTTACCGAATATTGAATTCTCCAGATTAAAAATAATCCCGCCGGTGATAGTTGATCCAAAATTATTGGACGTTTCTGCCTCGCTGAAAGCTCTTTCTGCTTCATTGCCGGTTTTGATAGTGATATTCTCTGCCTCTTTTGGGATTTCTATATTGACATTCTGATCTCCAATGATGCTTGCTTTCTTGATCCACTTGACAGGCCTTCCGATGACTGCTCTGAATTGCCTTACGCTGATATTTCCAGAATCTTGCGTCAGATTAAAAAAACTTTCATTTTTTAGAGTTTCATTAAACAGAGTATAATTAAAAAGAGTTTGATTTGTCTGATTAAGATTGATCTCGCTCTGGTTTATTTCAATACTCATAATACTCATATTTGTACTGAAATTAAAGAATCTCAAACTTTGATTAGTAATATTTTCATTTAAAAGACTTTCATTATTTGCAGTGTTTGAGATATTTAGAGTTAAGTTGCCCGACCCCCCGCTGCCAACAAGAGTTTCATTTTCAACAAGTATATTTTCAGAAGAATTATTGCCAGAATTGTTAGAACTGATATTTGTTTGACTGAAATTTTGATTTATTGTGGGATTTATTGTTTGGTTCAGGTCTACACTCTCATTGACCAAAATATTTTCATTTCCGCTATTATTTGATATAGAAATAATTTCAGGATTTTCAACTGGCTGTTCTGTTTCTGGATCGATATAAGCTGCTTCCTGCAATTGATTTTCAGTACTTGTATCTTGAGAATTAGTAGATTCTTGAGAGCTTGTATCTGGGCCTTGTGTAGAAGTACTTTCAGAAGATGATGGTGTCTCTTCTGAAGATGTAGAAGAACTCTCCCTGCTTGAAACACTTGAACTTGATTGAGTCTCAGGATTATATTCAGAACTTGTCTCAGTTCCTTCTAAAACCAATCCAGATATTTTATTATAGACCGAGTCTGTTAAACCAACAATACTTTTCAAGATGACCTCTGGAAATTTTTGACTAGAATTAATTTCACTATGTAGAACAACCATAAAAACAGATAATGAAATAAGGACGACAAGAAAGCTTGGTATCAAAATTTTTTTGCTTACTGAAAAAGTTTTTGCTTTTCCTAGATATCTTTTTTTTACCTTGCCATTTTTGTCTCGATAACTCTCATAGATGTAGGGGCCATAGGTCTTACCTCTTTTTGTAACAACTCTTTTATGACTCATTCAGAAAAAAACCACCAATTTTCATATAATTTTGTAGAACAACCAATTTAAATAGGTTTTGCTCTGCAAAACCTTTCATTCAATTAAAACTAGACTTAAAATTTCCAGAAATTTTTGTAGAACAACCAATTAAAAGATTAAGAATTCTCTTTGTTATCACCAACTCTCTCTTTCAAATCACAAAACCCTCTTTGTATACTGCCCTTTAAAAGGTGTGGTTTGTTTGTTGGGTTTTGGGAAGACAGGAAAAAATCTGCATAACAAACTGCGGTCTAAAGGCTGCGGATTTTTTACTGTATTCATCAATTTCTCCTTGAAACCTCTCTATTTCTTTTCTCCAATAATCACAAAAACCGGGTTAATTTATTCGGTTTTTGGGAGACAGAAAACAATTTTGTTTTCTGTATCATGGTAGTGTCTTTTCTACCAGAAAGAGTTTTCAATTTCAGTTTATGCTTTTCTTTTTGCCTTTCCAGACCCTCAATTCTCTTTTTCAATTGTTTTTCTCTTTTATCCATCTTTCCTGTTGTTCTATTTTTTCCTTTACATAATCAAAGACTCTTTTTGCTCCTTTCAGATCAATTATCTTTTTTGTACTCTTGGCTTCTTTGGTTTTCCTATAAGAATCATAAATCTCAATCGAGCCATAGATCTTCTTGATTATTTTTCGCAATTCTTTATTATTAAATCTCTTGCATTTCATCAAACACTCAACAATATAGGCTTCCCTAAGCCGTAGGATTAGGGGATATGCCAGATTTTCAGACAACATCTCTTTATCTTTCTCAGCCATATCAATCATTTTTTTAATTAACTGGAGTGAAGATAGAGTAGTCTCAAAATGAAATTTTAGATTTTTCTGATTTAATTCAGTTTTTTTGTATTTTTCGACCAACTCCTTGTTCAATATCGCTTTTGCTTCCACAATCATGGCCAGCCAGGGAAGAATATTTTCTTTAAGCTGTTCTTCTAATCTCTCCTGCGAGATGAGAATAATTTTATACTTTCCTCTATCAATTTCAAGGTTAGTACTATTTGTGACTGCCAAAATATCAACATCGCTCTCGATAGTCTGTTCGCCTCGCGCATAGCTTCCTACAAGATATAGTCCTTTTATCTCAGACAAATATTTAGACAGAAATAAGAAAACATCTCGCTCTAGACTTTTTAGATTATTTGGTTTTCTGACTAGGATTATTCTGGCCTCTCCATTGATCCATTCCCTCGGCAAAACCACTCCTGCTGAATTTCCTACGCGTACAATAGGCCTTATCAATTCTATTTTTTCCATTTTATTTTTATTAGATTGCAATTGTATTGCAACAAAGTTATAACATTGTTATAACTTTATAAATCTATGTTTTCATCTTTTTTTCATAGCTAGCCTATTCCACAAAAATCCTAAGAAATCTTTATAAATCCATCATATATATTATATAACATGCAAAAAAGAGTTGATAATAAGCAAGTTAGTTTTATCTTTTCAATAATTTTAATTTTATTGGTTCTTTCAATATCTCAAGTTTTCGCACTTGTAGGCCACACAGCATCTCAGATCACTGGCGGCGCCCTGGGTTCTGGAAATTATACCTATTCAGACAGTATATTTGTAATGAATAATATTGGAGTTAATACTACTCTCCCCCATGCAGCACTAGATGTAAATGGAACAGCGGTAGTAAATAAATTCTATACGGCAGGAAATAATACAAGGAATACTGGCGATGCCCAAGCAGCAGATATAGTAATCGGTTCTTCTGCTGTAGGTGGAATAAGGCACAATGGTAACATAATGTTCTGGACATTAGCCGGAGCCGGAAACATATTAGCTGACGATAGTAGCGGAGCAAGAACATTACATCTTCAAGAATGGAGTTCATCAAGTGACGGGGTAACACTTCCTTTCAATGCAGGCGGAACAAGTTATTTTTCAGGCAACGTCGGCATCGGCACAACAAATCCCGGTGTTAAATTAACAACTCAAGGAACAAATGGCGCACCTGCAACATCCGGATCTGCACAAACCTTTGGCGGATTTAGAATCGAGAATCAAGCAAATAATTATGTTCTTGACTTTGGTATAAATGGTGGAAATCCTTGGTTACAATCATATACCGATAAAACAAATTTAGCCACCTATAGTGGTATATTATTAAATCCAAATGGCGGCAACGTCGGCATCGGAACCACAAGCCCATCACAAAAACTCGACGTATTCGACGGCAACAACCACGTCACTATCGGAGAAGGCGGCAATGGCGCAATAATCCGATTAAACAGTACTGGAAATTATGTACAGCAGATTAGTTTTGCAAGCAATAGCGTCGATGGAGTTAAGCTCAGAGGATCTGGCTATGGTCTTGCAATTCAAGGAGTTGCTCCTTATCTAAACATTGGCTATGCAGACGCAGCATATAATGTCCCTCTTGTCGTCAACGGCACTGTTGCTATAAACAGAACAACAGCAGTATCTGGTTATATCCTAGCTGTCAACGGCCAAATCTGTGAAACAGATACTTCCTTAAGCGCTTGTTCTTCAGACGCTCGATTAAAATATAATATAAAACCAATTGCCAGCGGACTAGACATAATAATGAAACTAAAACCAAAAACATTCAGCTTCAGCCCTGACGGACAAATCCAAGGCGGACTAATTGCCCAAGATCTTCAAGTCTCAAATCCAGACTGGGTAGTCTACAAAGACGACGGCTACATGACCTACAATGACCACGACTTTATAAAATTCTCAACAGTTCGAGCAATCCAAGAACTCAAGCAAGAAAATGACGTCTTGAAATCCGAGCTTTGCAAAAAAGATCCAACCTATTCTTTCTGTAAGAAAAAATAAAAATAGTTATTTACTCAAGAAAACTTTCTTAATTTCAAAATTTGAAGTTATCTCTTTCATAGCGTCACTAAAAATCTTCTCATGTTCAGGCAATATTTCAATCAGGCCCGGACTCAAAAGCCGACCCTGATTCTCTCTTAACAATCCATATTTTCCTTTTTTTCCATTAAGCAGGTAATTAAAGCGTACCTTATCTTTTTTCTTTAATTTTGTGAGAGAATAAAAAATATGCACCCGCGAAATCAATCCCATTGACTCTGAAAAATAATTTCCAGATAGCAGACTCTTTCCATAGAATAATATCGATTCTCTCGCAAAATTCCCCTTATCAAACAAAGAATAAAGATCATAAGATTTTATATGAATCGGCTTATCAAAAAATAATTCTAGTTGCTTTTTTATTTTCTGTGATTCCTCAAGTTGCTGTTTAAGAGTAATTTTTTTAAAGATTACTGCGATATCAATATCATTAGGTATATTTCCTTCTAATACTGACGAGCCAAATTTAACAATATCAATTACATCGTCGCTATAATTTAATTCCAACTTTTCCTGCGATTTCTTCTGCATCTTCTCTTATCACCTCCGCCAATTCTTTGCTCATAAGAATATTATAACTATCCTGATAAAAAGGAAAATCCTTATCTAAAATATTATATACTTCTGGAAATTTTTCTCTAGTGATTTTAAATCGATCATTGTGAGAAGAAGGGGTTTCTCCGATATTTTTTAAGACATATAAATCAGCTAAAGCAACAACTGATTTGAAAAATAAGACAACTGCAGAATTATACCTTTCCTTACCAAATTCATCTATAGCAGAGCGATAATATTCTCTCGCTGTTTTGCTTAATATCTCAAATTTTCCATTGTTATTCTCTTTATCCATAAAAATAAGAGTAAAACTTTATTTTTAAATCTTTCTTACCCAGTAAGAAATAAATAAAAAACAAATGTATTATTCTTACCCGGTAATAAAAATAGAATGAATTGAAGAGTATTTCTTACCCGACAAGAATAAATAGTCAATTAATTTCGAGCTATCGACGATTGATGATTTTTTCTCAATAAAAAACTATTTAAACCATCTTTTCTCAAAAATCCTATGAAAGGAAAAAGAAAAATAACAGGCGGAAGATACAAAAAAGCTAGAAAGAGAAAGCTCTATGAAAAACGTAGTCAATCAAGAGTTGTAAAACTTGGCCAAAGAAAATCCAAGTTCATGCATGTCCGCGGCGGAGCTAGAAAAATAGTTCTATTATCCGAGAATAAGACAAACTTGATGTACAAAGGAAAATCAAAAATAGCGACGATAAAAAATGTTATCGAGACACCCTGCAATCGTTTCCTTGCAAGACAGAATGTTCTTGTAAAAGGTGCTATAATCGAGACAGACATGGGAAAAGCAAGGATAACCAATCGCCCATCCCAGGAAGGAATGGTCCAATCAATCCTTATCGAACAATAATTCTCAGTTTCAATTCAAAAAACTTATATAGCTCCAGTTGTTGAATAATATATGGCCCGAAGAAGAGGATCAAAACTTACAATATTTATTCTGCTGGTTATAATTTCATTCATAACCTATCAGTTTGATCTAATACCAAAAATAACTTCCCGAGAAAAAATAGATATAACTCCCGAATTAAATCCCTATTGCAACACAACAACAGGCTCGATAAAAATCGCGAATTGGAATCTCCAGATTTTCGGAGAAAAAAAATCTTCGAATCAAGAATTGATGAATACCTATTCAGACCTGATAAAAAACTATGATATAATTTTTGTCCAAGAGATACGTGATTCCTCGGGCCAAGCATTTCCAAAACTCTGCACAATGTTGCCAGAATATAATTGTAAAATTTCAAGCCCTGCCGGCCGATCGACAAGCAAAGAACAATATGGAATAATCTACAAAAAATCCATAGAATTAACCGAGTTCCAAGATTTCAATCCTGACTCTCAAGATAGATGGGAAAGACCTCCAATAAAAACAGTGTTTTTAGCAGACGGCAAATTATTGACAATCTATAATATTCACGCAAAACCCGAAGACGTAAAGAACGAACTCGACTATCTTCAACAAATAATACCTCAGACAATCGAGCCTGTAATAATCCTTGGAGATCTAAACGCCGACTGTTCCTACTATTCTGCTGAAAAAGAAACAGAATTTGACTCATGGAAATGGGTAATAAAAGACACCGACGACACAACAGTATCTGCTTCAGACTGTGCCTATGACAGAATAATACTTGATGAAGACGCACAAAAATTCTACAAGTCCAACGGAATATACAAAGACATTATTGAAAAACAATCAGACCATTATTTGGTCTGTGTAGAACTCAAATAATCCAACTCATATTTATGGCGTCAAATTAATGACCCCGTCGATAACATGGCGAAAACTTTAAAAAGACAAAAAAGTTTAAACTCCTACTAATGGTGAGTGTTAAACGATGTCCTGAGTGTGGAAGTTCTAATCTTACCTATGATGAATCTCAGGGAGAATTGATTTGCAGTGATTGTGGCCTTCTGGTTGAAGAAAAAATGGTTGATACTTCTCACGAACTTCGTGCTTTTGATAAGACCGAGAAAAAGAGTCGTGGTGGACCGCCAAGCTCGATGCAAAAATTTGACAAAGGATTGACGACCAACGTCGGAGAAATCTCCGATATTTACAAATTAAATTCAGCTCAACAGACTCGAAAATATTTAAGACTGAAAAAATGGCAAGAGCGAGTTTCAACATCCATAGAAAGAAATTTGCGATTAGCAATGTCAGAACTAAGACGAGTAGCATCATTCTTAGATCTCCCAAATGTAGTAAGAGAAGAAACAGCAAGAATTTATAATTTTGTTTTACAAAGAGGGATGGTCCGTGGCCGAAACATGGAATCAGTTATTGCAGCTTGTATTTACACTGCCTGCCGTTCTTATAATCTCCCAAGAACCCTCGACGAAATATCTGCAGCATCAGAAGTCGAGAGAAAAGAAATAGGCCGGACCTATCGTTTCATAATAAGAAAAATGGGAATCAAAGTAACACCTTCATCTCCAAAAGATTATATCTCAAGATTTTCAGCAGTTTTGCATCTCTCTCCAAAAACCCAGAATGAAGCGCTTAGAATTCTAAAAAAAGCCGAGATTTCAGAATTGACTTCTGGCCGGGGGCCAGCAGGAATCGCTGCAGCAGCGCTCTATGTGGCATCACTGTTGAACGACGAGAAAAAGACTCAACGAGAGGTTGCAGATGTAGCCGGCATTACAGAAGTAACCATAAGAAATAGATACAAAGAATTACTTGAAAAACTAGGATTAGAAGAACAAATAAAAATAAAAGAAATAGAAGAAAAAAGAGAAAAAGCAAAAGAAAAAGAAAAATAATTTCTAAATCATAAATATTCTCCAGATGAAAATTCTTATAGTAACAAAAAATGAAGATTGTTTAGAGTCTGAAAAAATAAAAAAAGATTTCAAAGAATTAAATATCTCTATAACATCTCTTCAAGATCTTAAACTGCAACACTTCAAAGATAAAGATTTAGTAATCACTGTCGGAGGAGATGGAACTTTTCTTTCAGCGTCGCATTATACAGACAATCAGCTAATTCTCGGAGTTAATTCAAATAAAGAAAAAAGCGAAGGAGCGCTCTGCCCAATAACAATTTCAGAGTTACCTAAAAAATTAAAAAAAATTATTAACAAAGAATTAAATGTAAAAGAATATGTTCGGGAAAAAGTTTGCATAACCAAAAAGGAAAAATGTATAATTACAGAACAGGCGCTGAATGAGACCTACATCGGAAACCAAAATCCCCACCATCCTTCAAATTATATTCTCGAATATAAAGATAAGACCGAAACTCAAAGAAGTTCTGGAATTCTTATAACCACTGGAACAGGCTCAACAGCCTGGTATAAGACCATGGGCGGTTGGCCATTTTCCAGAATAAAACAACAACTGAGATTCAGAGTCCGCGAACCATACACTCGAAGGATTCACAAATCAACAATCCTCAACGGAAAAATAGAACTCGGTGAAAAAATAAAAATAACTTCCACGATGAATCATGGCCTTGTAGCAATTGATTCAATAAGAACCTATCCTCTCGAGTTAGATGATAAAATCGAGATCTCGATAGGAACCCCATTAAGAGCAATACAATAAGTTTTTATACAATTCTTTTCTGCTATTTTCATGCGGAGGTACCGAAGTGGTCAAACGGGTCAGCCTTAGGAACAAGTTAAGAAAGCTGATGGCTTCTGCCTTCAGGGGTTCGAATCCTCTCCTCCGCATTTTTTAAGTTACAGTAGCCCAATCATACTTAAATTCAGCAAGACTAAATCTTCTCAGATTATCTGCATCAGGGCTTGTCTTCACAGTCTGCGCATATTCATATGCCGTCGATGTTTCATAATCTCCTCCGAGCTCTTTCGCAACAAGATTAAAGAATTTCTGGGATCGATCCAATTGCCATTGCATAAATTTTCGAGTCTTGATTCCGTCTTCACTTTCCCAATACTGCGGATACTTATCTTTTAATGCCATCCCAGTGCAAAGAGCATAGACTTCCATCTCTCTAAAAAAAATCAGATTAGAATAAACAACATCCCAATCCCTATTTTGAAAAGCCGCCAAATCTCCGGAATAATAAGCAACCCATTCATCAAAAGGATACAAAACATTTTCCGGATCTCCGGCCGTACTTCTTCTAGAAATATATGTATCAAAAGAACTACCTTGCAAAGATGGAGGAACATAACTCGACGTGACAAACCGATCCATCGAGACAGTATACAGATCTATCATCTTGCTATTTAATAAATATAAAGATTGAGTGATATCGTCGCCATAGGAAGATTCAAAATTCAGATGATGGATATGCTCGTGTGCCCTTACTCTTATATCCGGATCATTCAAAAAAGTGAGCTTGCTAGTATCATCAAAATGACTCTCAACATCGTCGACAATCCAATTGCCAGACGACGCTTTTCTTTCAGGAGCAAAATCATAGGTTCCAGGAGGATAATCTCCAATATCTCCCAGATCAACAGGAGGATAATATCGATATTCATTCGCATTTTTTGAATCAGTTGAAGTTCCAGAACCTGCAGAAGTTTCAGAATTTTTAGAATTTTTGACCTGGTCGCAGACCGAACAACAAGCAGTACAAACCTTGTTATTCGGCAATGGGGGATAATTACTTACAAAAGAACTATTCTTATCATTAGAAGAAATATTGCCCGACAAGTTAAAATAAGCGACTATTGCTACGGCAACAATCATAGCAAGAAAAATAAATAAAGTGACCTGCGCTCTTGAATTAAACCTCTTAGCTGATAAATCCATTAAACTTAAAAACAAATAAGATATTTAAACATTATCTACTCTCCAAATTTAGGGTCCCATAGTATAGTGGCAGAACAGCTCTTTGACGAATTCATGAGATTTCAGGAATTTCCAGAAATCTTGATTTCAAGATGGAGCAAGCCCAGGTTCAATCCCTGGTGGGACCATAAATGGAGCGAGCCCAGGTTCAATCCCCTTCAATTCGCAAGAATTGGAGGATCAGAACAGAATTTACCAAACAGAAATTTTTCTAATCTAACAAAAAACCAACATTTTAAAAAATAAAAATTCTACGAAGCTGGCGTCGTAAAAATTATCTCTTTGCTTTTCAAAACCTGGATAACTTCTCTTTTTGAAGCATCAAGTCTATTTAAGAACATTCTACAACTATATTTAGTATTTGGACTAAGTTTCAGAATACCAAAAGAATTTTTATCTTCCATAAATTGCCCTCTCAATCCTTGTAGAGGATTCGGGCTACATTGGCCAACATAAAATTCTCCGTCGGCCAAAACATTAACGGTCGTCAAAGTAACCGAATCTTTTCTCAAGTCCTTAAAAGAAGCAGAAAATCTTTGTGATTCCAGATATGCATATGGATCCTGTTTTAACCAGCCAATCTCATAAGCGGTTTGGGAATTTATTCCAAGATTATCAAACGCGACATCCGATGCGCAAAAGAGATCATTTTGATATTCATTCCCTGCCTCGTCAAGTTGACAATCAGGGGAAAAAAGAGTATATTTATCTGTAGCTCCGAGTTTATGAAAAAATTCGTGAGTAAAAACAAAAGGAATGTAAGGATTTGGGCCCTCACTCAACCAAAAAAATTCCCCAGATTCTCCAGGATTTCTCGACGTCAGCAGGTTCAGATAAAGATATTTTGTTCCCCGTATAGCTGTGCTCATTATATTCGCAGAACTGCGTCCAAAAATAAGCACATTGATATAATTATAATTCTTGACATCAGGATAATTATTTTCCAACCATTCCTCAAATCGAGGCTCGCCATCACTCGAAAAGACCACTGCAGGGCTTGACTCAGTTCTATAATTTGGATTAAGAAATTCCTGTGGAATTTTTATTTGCTGAGGATAGATTACAAATTGTGGTTTAAAATCAACATTATATTTTGCAGCCTGTCTCGCAGACCAAATCTTAGAATAAGCAATAGAAGTTTTACTGTTCCCATAGTCGATAGTCTTTAGCCGAATATCTTCTGGAAGAGGATCATCAATATAGGCAAAAACAAATAAAATCTTATCTTGAAAAATGATTCTCGAGCTCACGCACTTCCCACCACTACATTTCTCTCCGATCTTGCACAAAGCTCCATTACAACAAATCCTCCCTTTACTACTTACCTTCGTCGACGCTAACTTATTATTGCTGCAATAGAATTCACATAAAAAATTACTGCTCGCCGAAGCCTTAGCATTTTTACAATTAGAAGCCGAAACACTCGCACTAACGCACCGATCTGCATAAGATTGTGTTCCCATTCTGGTGATTCCAAATTTATCATAATTTCTTCCTTGAATCGCAAGAGAAAAATCTTTATCATTCTCACTGCAACTGCTTGTAGAAGTCGAAGCCACTGAATTTCCAGTCATAACATTGATTGCCGACACAAATCCAACTAGCAAAACAAGAAATAATACAATAATCGCCAACCTTTTCATGGCTATTCATTATTTTTCTAATTTAAATATCCTCCCAAACCATCACAACAATCCTTAAAAATCTCTTCCCATTTCCAGGAACATGATAACTTACAATGAACTCTACGAAATACTTAGAAAAGAACGCTACTCAGAAACACTTCAACCACTTCCAAAAAATTTCCTCGAAGACATAGCAGAATACCTAAAAAATAAAAAAGAGTTCAGTGATAAACAAGAAGACTTATTTTCAGATCTAGCCATAAAGAACAAGAAAAAATTCGAGAATGCCATAGTTCTTTTCAAAGAAGTTATTCTCCGCAGAAGGAAAAAAATCTTACAGCTTTCGTTTATAGCGTCGGAAACCGGCATATCGAAAAAAGATTTTGAAAATCTCATGCCCTTTGAAAAAGAACTTTTTGAGACCATCGCAAAGAGCTTGGAAAAATCCGAGAAGACAATGAACTCAATGCTGACCGGAACTCCGCAAGAACAACAGCAGAAAAAACACCGTCTTGCCCGTTTTCTCGAGAGTGTTTCAGAGTTGATGACCATGGAAGGAGAGGCCATCGGCCCATTTGAAAAAGGCGAAGTCGCAAACCTTGAAAAAGAGATCGCAGATATTTTATTTCAGGATAAAAAAATAGAGATTATCGAAGAAGAATGATCAATCAGCCAAAACATCATCTAAAATTCTATCTGCTTCCTCACGAGTGAGAGGCCTACTTGGAGGAGGCATATCTCTCTGCCAAGCATAACCATCCCTAATCCTATCTAAAGCAATTTTCCTAAGTTCACCAACAGGCGTATCTATTACTTGTGCAGTTCCAAAACCATGCATTCTCACCATTTCATCATTCATCGCAACATCATATCTTTCCATAAAGTATCTTAACAATAGAATTATATAAATCTTCCTAAAAAATAGATTACTGAAAAGAAATAAGAACAATTTCAAAGAAAAAGCCTGCAGAGGGATTCAAACCCCCGACCCCAAGTTTACAAAACTTGTGCTCTATCAACTGAGCTATGCAGGCCTAAAAAATTATCGGAAAATCAATTTAAAAATCTATTTGAGAGTACTAATTCCACTCAACGCTCTCACATTCTTTTTTGACTTTCTTCACAGGATATAAATCCATAACAATCTCTAAAGGTTTGAACCACAACTTTATTTCTCTCTCGGCATTTTGCTCTGAATCCGAAGCATGGATGCAATTTTCCAGAACACCCGTCTTAGAATTTATTCTTCCATATTTTCCTCTGATAGAGATAGGATCAGCATCTTCAGGATTTGTTTTTCCTACAATATCTCGAACTTTTGCAATCGCGTCCTCGCCATAATAAACCAATGCAAGAACTCTTCGTGTATGGAACTCTCCCATAATATATTTTATTGTCGCCTCAAAAACATGTGGCTTTTTTTGTTTTAATTCAGAATAATGATTCTCTGCAAGTTCTTTTGTAACAGAAACGATTTTCGCACCGATAATTTTTAATTTTGTCTCAGATAAAGCGCTGATAATATTTCCTGTCAAAGATTTCAGCAATCCGTCGGGTTTGATGATGATCAAACACACCTGATTTTTTTTGTCTTCAGCCATGATTACTCCTTTTTATCACTTTCTTCTTCACTATCTTTTTCTTTCGAAACCTTTTCTCTAGGTTCTTCTTCAAAAATCTCCTGTTCATAATTCTCTTCGATCTTATTATCTTTTTTCTTTTCAAACTCGGCCATCGAGTTTGCTAAATCTATTTTCTCAAGCTCCTTGCCCTCAAAAACTCGGATATCACAAAAAGAAAGAGGATAAACCTTTTTCAATTTAGGAAGTAAAACTCTCTGCAATTCAGAAGAATAAATCCCATAGCAAACATCTGCATAATTTCTTTCTTTCAGATGCTCAATTAAAAATTCTCTGCAAGTATTTCTCAAATTTTTTCTTATTGCCCTCGAGACTCGCTTTCGTGTGATTAAAAATGGTTTTATAATAACCTTTATAT
>CAYHOV010000003.1:0-36287 GCA_964358615.1 Candidatus Woesearchaeota archaeon
AAGGGGCTTTACAAACCACACCTTTTAAGGTGTGGTGCCCCATTGTTTTTTTGATTTTACTTTCTTCCTGGGGAAAGGGCATAGACATTTTTTATCTCTTTCACCGTTGGTAAAAATATTCTATCAGAGAAGTTTGCAAAAATATGAATTTCAAACTTCTCTAACGAGAACTTTGCCCTATTTCCTTTGGAAATCACAATTATGCAAAGTTCTCATCGAAACATTGTCTTTGCTACATTATATAAAACTTTTATGTGTTTTTTCCCGGGGTAAATAGGAGGTAATTTATGGCGCAAATTCAAAAAGGAATGAACCGCGATGTGCGCAGATCTGATAGAGTATTCTATTGTAAAAGTTATTTCTTCAGGGATTTCGCAAAATTGCCCGATAAATGCCAAGTTTGTTGAACCCTCTGGAATAATTTGCGGTCTATCTCCCTCTTTTCTTGCTAAAAATTGGCTTGTTGCATAGGGGAGCATACATGGCACACATATTGATTTTTTAATAAATCTTTCCATATTTTTTTTGAATCCAAAATGTGAGAATAATTCTGCCAATATTTCTCGGCCAGTGCACTCGGACATCTTTTTTTTAACATAGTTGCCATATTTATCTGGAAATAAGCCATATCCCCAACATACTGTCAAATTTTTCGACTGATTTATAAAATGGGGTTGATGAGGCACAATCATCGAGAGAAGCCAATTTGAATCTTTGAAAGTAATCACACCTGAATGCCTCTTTTTGTTTCCTGTAAATTTTTTAATTAAATTGGGCAATTCTGAATCTTGGAAAGTTATAGTAAAGGATTCAAACTTTGATTTATTTATATTATTTCCAAAAACAGAGGGCCTTCCAAAATTTTTCTGTTTTTTTGCGATATTTTTCCATAACATCCAAGATCCCTCTATATCCCCTCTTAATTTGGGCGTCGAATCCATAGACCCAATACTTGAATTTGCAGTCATTGAACCGATAGTAACAAAAACATAATCCTTTTCATCAACAACAATTTCCTTCCGGCTTAAACTTTTAAAATAATAAATGCGTTCAACATTTTTATCCTTAAAGTCTATATCATATATTTTGCTATTCTTTTCAAAACAGACTCCTTGTTTTTTCAGCCATTTCAAAAGCGGCAAAATAATAGAATCATACTGATTATAGGGCGTGCTTACTAATCGAGACAAGGTATTTATATTTGGAGCGTCATGAAGGTACCTTAAAAGATAGCGTCTGAATTCTGCAGCACTATGCCATGGCTGAAATGCAAATGTTGTGCATACCTCATACCAATAATTAGTTTTAAAAAATCCAGGTCTAAAATTGTCTTTTATCTGAGACGAGCCCAAACTTGCTTCAGAACGCATCATAATTTTAGTTAGATCTGCCCTATCTTTCCAGTTTAATCCAAGATGGATTGATTTTATCCTTGCTCCATTTTCAACTAGTCTGCACCTATCAAAAACTTTATCTTTTCTATTGAAATTAAAAAATTCATCCTTTATTGTCTTTCTAGGGTTGCTCAGAGAGGGAATAAAAGACATGAGATCAAGAGTGCTCGTATATACTCGCTTTTCAAACATTCTGTACCCTCGGAGAATATAACTTTTATTTGAAGACTTTTTTCCGTCCAGGCTGCCACCAATATCATTAGATTCTTCAAATATCACAATATTTTTTCCAGGAATGTGGCCATCTCTGATTAAATAAGCTGCGCTTGCGAGAGAGGCTATTCCTCCGCCAATTAAATATGCTTTTCTATCTTTTAACTTTTCCATTCTCTATGTATTTTTATTATAATTATCAAATAATCCAGCAGAGCCAAGCCCCACTAATTTTGCCCTATAATAACCACCCCCCATCTTTTTTTACTCATCTATCATCGTTTACTATTAGTTTTCTATTGGTTTTTATTATTTACTCTGAACAATTCATGCAACCAACACCATCCTAAAAAACTTTCAGCTAGGGAAATCCAGCCGACGATGGCTACAAACAAATTTGCCCATACAACATTAAATTGAGGAGTCCACGGGCCTAGCCACCAAAATGCTAGTGCAAATCTTAAAATCCTGTCTAACTTACCTAAATTTTGTTTCATCTTTTTACCTCCTTTTTATTATAATATTAATGGTTTAATGTTTATATACTCGATGGTTTAATTATATTTGCGGTCTATAATATTTTTAATTTCTTCTTTTGTCTTATTTTGGTCTAGCATTCTTTTAACCTCTAAAGCATCGTTAATACACATGGCGCAACCAGCAGCATGACTATCAAAATCCTCATTCTCTTTTTTAAAACAGTCTAATAGCCCTCGGACATGGATCCTTCCGTTATGCATAGCTTTCATGCATCCGCAATGGCATTTTACTCCGTCCAAGGCACTAGGATTTTCCGTTGCAAATAAATATGCTTCTTTAATATTATCGTTGATCAAGGCATAGCTTGGAAGCCCTGAATCGTCTTTTATTTTGTTTCCAGTAAACACAAAATAAGCTATTCCTACTAGAGCTAAAAAAGTAAGAATGCTTATCGTTTTCTTTCCTGTGTTTGTCTTACAACAATTTTCCATTTATTCTCTACAACAGTCAAGCATTTTTCTGATTAATTGCTTGATCTTTGAACCTCCTTCTGTGTTTTTTATTTTTTTGTCTTCAAGCCCATTAATCTGCCAAAAAAGACTGTAGAAATTATAGGACTCATCAAATAATTCTTTGGCCTCTTTCTTCTTGCCCTCGTGAAGATATTTTGTTCCAACTTCGTTTAATCTCATTGAGGTAGCAAGAAGATGTTTAGAGATACACCATTTTTCACTATAATCATTTTCATCTTTCTTAACAATTCTCGCCAACAGTTTTTTTCTTAATTCCCGAGTATTTTCCAGATATTCTAAAAATTTTTCATCATTTGTTTTCATATAGCTAAACAAGAAATGTTCTTCTAGGCTGACTATATTCATAAGAGCAATGGACAGATCTTCTCCAGAGGACAAATCTAAATTGGTCTTCTTCTTTATTTCTTCAATAGTTTTTATTAAATTTTTTTCTTCCATTTTATCGATTTATTATCCAAAAAATATTAGATAATATTAATAGTGTTAATATCATAAATGAAATTCCTTGATAGGGGAATAAGACCTTGTCCTTTTTTCTCTTGATATGATCACTTAAACTAAAAGATGCAAAGACAAAAAGAGTTCCAATAATTGAACCAAATAATAATCTATCTATCCCAAAAACATTTAGGCCCAGCATCGATAAAGATGGCACTGCTTTGACTGCTTCAAAATTCTTTATCACTCCTGCTAAATAGAGGGGGGCTATGGTCAATAAAAATGATGCAAAAACCACTAAAAATCCCTGGAGCGGAATATTTATTTTTTTCTTTAACCATTTATTAAACCACAGTGAAGTTGAAACAATCAATGCTCCTAAGAATAATCCTACGATGCTATCATCGATTCCATATATTCTAGTAATCTCAACTCCTACTCCTGCTGCCGCAGTGCATAGTGGACAGTGAGCAGAGACTAGTTGGATTGTCACTAAAAATAATATTGGCAAGATAAATATAATCTTCATTTTTTAAAACCTCTTTTTTTTCATCAATAGTGTGTTTACTACTACGCTGACTGAAGACAGGGCCATTGCTCCTCCTGCGATTATTGGAGAGAGAAGCCAGCCTGTAAAAGGATAGAAAACTCCGGCCGCGATAGGGATTCCAAGAGTATTATAGAATAATGCCCAGAACATATTTTGTTTTATTTTTTTAATTGTGATTTTGCTTAGATTGATTGCGCGAACAACGTCGAGGGTATTGTTGTTCATTAAAACAATATTTCCGGTTTCCATTGCTACGTCTGTTCCAGAGCCGATCGCTATGCCGATATCTGCTTGAGCAAGAGCAGGCGAATCGTTTATTCCGTCTCCGACCATGGCAACTTTTCCTCTTTTCTGAAGTTCTTTTACATGATTTGCTTTATCCTGAGGCAGAACTTCTGCAATAACGTGATTGATTCCTAGTTGCTTAGCAATTGCATGGGCTGTTCTTTTATTATCGCCAGTAATCATATAAACAAATATTTTATTTTTTTGCAATGCTTTAACTGCTTGCACAGAATCTTTTCTAGGAGTATCTGCTATTGCTATTGCTCCTTGTAATTTGTTATCCCAGACAGTTACTACCACTGTTTTTCCATCTTCCTCGAGTTCTGAAATTTTTTGTTCTATCTTTGAGATGTTGCATATTTCTTTTACATATCCAGGTTTTCCGACGATCAATTTTTTGTTTTTATAGAATCCCTCAACGCCGTGGCCTGGAATTGCTTTGAAATTTTTTACAGAATCTAGGCTTGTGTATTTTTCTTTTGCTCCGTTGACAATTGCCTGGGCCAAGGGATGTTCGCTATTCTGTTCTACGATTGCTGTTAATTTTAATACTTCGTCTTCAGTAATAGAACTATTTGCAGGGATTACATCTGTTACTTCTGGTTTTCCTTGAGTTAAAGTTCCGGTTTTGTCGAAGACAACTGCATAGAGTTTGTGAGCTGTTTCTAAGGCATCTCCGCCTTTGATCAGTATTCCTTTTTCAGCTCCTTTTCCTGTTCCTACCATTATCGCTGTCGGAGTCGCTAATCCAAGAGCACAGGGACAGGCGATAACTAAGACAGAGACTGCTATGATTAGAGAGAATTCAAACGTTTGGCCAACTACAAAATACCATATGATAAAAGCAATAACCGATATTAGGATTACAGCTGGAACAAAGTAGGCAGAAATTTTATCTGCAAATCTTTGGATAGGTGCTTTTCTTCCTTGAGCGTCTTCTATTAACTTAACGATTAGAGCTAAAGTAGTATTTGCTCCAACTTTTGTTGCTTTGAATTTAAAGCTTCCGTGTTTGTTTATTGTTGCACCGATGACTAGATCATTTTTCTTTTTCTCAACAGGCATGGATTCACCAGTGATCATGGATTCGTCGATAGCAGATTCACCTTCGGTGATTATCCCATCAACAGGAACTTTTTCTCCGGGTTTAACTATCACAATATCGCCTACTATAACTTCATCGACTTTAATTTTTTGTTCTTTTCCATTTCTGATAACTGTCGCAATCTTTGGAGAAAGATTCATTAATTTTTTTATTGCTTCACTTGTTTTTCCTTTTGCGATTGCTTCGAGATATCGTCCTAGCATAACAAATGTTATAAGGACAGCAGCTGCTTCAAAATATTGTTCTCCTGCGGGATTGAAGAAAGTTACATAGACACTATAAAAATAAGCAGCAGAAGTTCCTATGGCAATCAGAGTGTCCATGTTTGCGGTCTTGTTTTTCAGCGCGCCAAAAGCGCTTCTATATATTCCGTAGCCAATGATGAATTGGACTGGAGTTGCGAGCGCAAAAACAATATAATTCTTGAATGGAACTTCTATTCCAAACCACATCATGACCATTCCGATGATCACAGAAGGGATTGCAAAAAAAGAACTTGTTATGACTAGATTCCTAAGTTTTGTTATTTCTTGCTTTTTTTTCTTTGTTTCATAATCCTGCTTGTTTACATCGTCGGAAAGTATTTTTGCGCCGTAGCCAAGACTGCTGATTGTTTGGATTATTGCCTGTTCAGAAGTCTTTGTTTCATCAAACTCTACTGTGGCTTTTTCCGTATTAAGATTTACATTGCAATATTTTATTGCAGGATTTTTTTGCAACGCCTTTGTCAACAAAGTTGTACAACTTTGGCAATGCATTCCTGTTATGTCAAATGTTGTTTTTTTCACTTATGCCTCCTCTCTTTTTTGCATTTCTCGCATTTAATATTAATATTATTCCCAAATTGGCCAAGAGCATCTCGTAGAATGCACCAGCAAAATTTGCCTGATAATTTGTAGAATTTTTCTCTTCCTTTTTTTTCATATTCGACAATTCCCAGATCCGACATCTGCCTGAGCTGATGAGAGATTGCAGATAGTGTCAGCTTGCTTCTTCCCACTGATGTGTAAATATCATTGACAGTCTTCGGAGATTCGGCCATGCTCATCAGTATGTGAAGGCGAGTTTCATCAGCGAGGCTAGAAAAGAATTTCATAACGTTTCTCTCGGATTCTTGCTTATTTCTTGTTTTCATAATAGTTGAACAGTTGTTCAAGTATTTAAATGTTTCGGTTTTGGATTTTTAGAGAATTCCGAATCTAAAAAGAATTGCAAGGCCTGCATGGATTATAAAAAATATGAAAGATAAATAGATAAATTTCTTGTGATTTCTCCTCAGAAATTCAAGGGATTTTATGTCATATTTTAAATGACAGCAACATCCGAAAAAAGAAAGAATAAAGAACAGGCCTGTAAGAATGCCTGTCCAGTAAATTAAAGAATAATTTATTATTGCCATTTTAGTTTATGATTATCCTGCCTTGCATTTGCATATGTTCTTTTCCACACATATTTGCGCAATACCAAACAAACTCTCCTTTCTTTTCCGCAGTAAATTCAATCAAGTTATCTCCTTTTATCCCCAATTCTGGAATTCTTATTCCATGAAGAGTGTCCGTATTATTTATATAAATTTTAACTTTATCGCCCTGATTTACAGTCAGAGTATCTGGATTGTATCCGAAACGATAGGCATTGACTGTAAATTCTACTGTTGAGTCGGTAATAGCTTTTGCTGTAAGATTACCCTTCAAATATAGAAATCCAAGTATTCCTAGGACTAGTACGGACATTATAATGAGTGTTATTTTTTTCATTTTGTTTAACCTCCTTTAATTTTATTTTACAATAATAGTTCCTCGTCCCATTCTCATTCCGCATGCAAATTCAAAATTTCCTTTTTTAGTCGGAGTAAATTTAATTGTATCTGAAGGACTTTGAGAATAGCTGCTTATGCCTAATTCTCTTATGTTAAATGAGCGAAAACAGCCTCGGACACTGCTATCTAATGTAATCTCTACAGGTTTGCCGGATTCTACTGTTATTGTATTTGGGTAATAATTCCCATTCAGGCCCAGAGTTATTCTTTGGATATCTTCGGATATAGTATCTGAAGTGGCATTTCCGGTTAAACTCTTTCCAGATATAAAAAAATAACCCAATATAATCACGGCCAATAGGCCTAAAGTTAAAAAAATACTCTTTTTACTTATTTTAGAGTTATCCTCTTTTTTATTTAGGGGGATATTGTGTTTAGCCGAATTATGCATAGCTAAATCTTCCGGCTGATTAAACTCCTTATTACATGCTTCACATTTTATTATTTCCATGTTATTATTCTACCTCGTATCCTGCTTTAGTTATGATCTCTGCAATTTGCTTTTCGGATATCTTCTTCTCGTTAAAATCAATTATTGCTTTTCCAGATTTAAAATCAATATTACTTGAATTTACTTTTCCATCTAATTCCATTTCTAAAACCTTTGAGCAAGAAGCGCAGTGCATTCCTCTAACTTTAAATATTTTTTTCATTTTGTTTAACCTCCTTTAATTTTATTAGCATTTTATTATTTCCAATAAATCCAAGGATTATACCAGTGTCTCGACATATAATTTCTATTATTTTGATTATGCATATAACTGTAATCTGAATTGTCATAATGATTGTTCATCATATAATTGTAGTTAGTATTCATCATTGAACCAGACCCTCGATAATTATTATAATGTCCATTACTTCCTATGAACATCATAAATAATCCGAGAAATAGGAAGAGCGATACTACTTTGTTAGTCGTTGATTTTTTTATCATTGTTTTTCTCCAGATATTGTAATTATTATTTGTTTTAATGGAACTTTTTTTCCAGATTTTTTTATTGCATTTTCTGCAATACTTTGTAATCCAAAACAGCAAGGGACTTGCATGTGAACAAGTGTTATTGATTTTATATTATTCATTTTCAGAATATCTGTCAGTTTTTCTTCATAACTCTGGATGTCGTCGAGTTTTGGGCAGCCAATCATCAAGATTTTGTCTTTTAAAAAGTCTGAATGAAAATTAGCGTATGCAAATGGGACACAATCTGCAGCGAGTAGAATATCTGCATCTCTAAAATAGCTTGCGCTCGGCGAGAGCAGACTTAATTGAATTGGCCACTGTCTTAATTCTGATTTTAATTTTACTTTTGAAGTTGAAGATTTTTCTTTTTTTGTATCTTTAAAATCAATTGTCTGAGAACCCGGGCAACCATGGAACTCTTGAACTTTTGGTGATTCTTTTAGAATTAACTTTATTTTTCTCTCTTTGATATAATCTAGCGCTTGCTGCAAATATTCTTTTTCGTTATGTTCTTTTAGATGAGTCAGGTGGGCGATTATTACATTTTTTCCTTGCTTCACAATATTTTCCATTACATTTCTTTCGTTATATGGCTCTGCTTCTCTTTCTTCGATTGTTATTGCTCCTTGCGGACAGTGGCCAATGCATGCACCAAGTCCGTCGCAGAATAAATCACTTATCAATCGGGCTTTTCCATCAATCATCTGTATTGCGCCTTCTGGGCAATTGGGAATGCAGAGGCTACATCCGTTGCATTTTTTTTCATTTATTTTAATTATCTTTCTTTTTGTCATTTTAGATTTTCCTCGATATATTTTTTTATCTGAGTTTCATCTCCTCCTAAAACTTGTTTACCGTTGATAAAAAAAGTTGGAGTTCCCTGCACTTGTAATTTTTTCCCATCTTCAATATCTTTATCTATAATCTCATTAATTTTGTTGGAATCCATGTCGGATACAAATTTATTAGTATCTAATTTTAATTCTTCTGCGTATTTTATTAAACTTGCTTGATCTAATCTATCTTGGTTTTCGTAGAGTTTATCATGATATTCCCAGAATTTTCCTTGCTCGCTGGCAGCTTGTGCTGCTTGTGCTGCGATTCTTGCATTTTCATGAAATGATAAAGGAAAATATCGATAATACAAAACAACTTTTTTATCATACTCATTTAATATGCTACTTATAATTGGCTGTGCTCTTTTACATGCTGGACATTGAAAGTCTGAAAATTCTACTATAACAATTGTGGCATTTTCGTTTCCTTTTGGAGGATTTACGCCAAGATCAACTTTTTTTATTCCGTCGACGTTTAGGTTCAGATAAAGCAGATAAGCTAAGAGTCCAGCTATCAATATTCCTCCGATGATAAATATTTTTTTATTTTCCATTTTTTATTTATTCTATTTTTACAGCAGGATATTCTTTGAAAATATCTAACGAGAGGATATCCTGTTCTGAAATTTTAGTTGAATCAAAATTGACAACAAAGGTTGTTGTTGGAGTATAATTTATAGAAGTTACCCCATCTAATTTTTCGAGTTCAGATTTTATCAGAGACGCGTGGCCAGGGCAGGGTATTGCAACATTAAGAGTCATAGATGAACTCGCAGTAGTTGTTTTTACAGCGTCGGAATTTTTAGACACAAATACTTCTGCAGCTACAAGGACCGACAGTATCAAAAGGACGATAGCAATAATCAAAATTTTTCCCATTTTATTTTTTCCTATTAGCAGATTTAATTAGCCAGTAGATTGCAGAGACTCCGACTCCAAGTAAGATAATCCAAGTTATCCAGTATAAAATTGAAATTCCTGAGCCGTAGCTGCCGTCATTCATTGGACAATTGTATTGCTGTGCTGAAACCAGCAGAGTGGAACTAATGAGAATCAATCCGAGAAATAAATATTTTAGAGAATTTATTTTACTCATTTTGAACCTCCACCGCAACCGCAGCCACCACCGCCCCCCATGCCACATGACCCACCAGCAGCAGGAGTTGCTGCTTTTATCTGTTCTTGCGACGCTGTTCCTGTTTCAGTGACGATAAAACTTCCACGCAACATGCCCATGCCACAGGTGAATGTAAAAGTTCCGGTTTTATCTGGAGTGAATTCAAAAGTATTTAATCCGGATTTTAGTCGGGCATTTATATTATATTCATTTGAAATAAGTTCTGAGTTACAACCAGTCAATTGTTTTACATCTACATTCCATTTTACAGGAATTCCTTTTTTGATGACAAATGAATTTGGACTATAGCCCGAACCGTCGACATTCATATTTATTTCTTGATATCCATTATTTAATGTCGAGCCACTAGAACCTGCATCAGTATTTCCAATGATTTTTGCTTTGATTGAATCATAATTAAAAGAGCTTCCTGTCAATGCTAATCCTCGGTTTAACATAATAAGGCCCAATATCAAAACAATTATTGCTGAAATCTTTAATATCTTCGATGTTGTTTTATGGCTTATTGTCGTCGCTAGACTTCCAAAGCCGAGCATGATCGGAAGAGTTCCGAGGCCAAAAGCGGCTAGACTTGTGGCTCCTGAAATAAAACCGCCGGTTCCTGCTGCATAGAGATACATTGCCTGCAATGGTCCACAGGCGATAAATAATCCATTCAATAGTCCGGTAATAAATGGAGCTCGATACATTCCATTACTTGAAGTACTTATTTCGGCTGCTGCTTTTGTCAAGAATTTTGGGTTGAATTGGAATTTTCTGAAGTATTTGACTCCGAACATACTAAGTGCATAAAATATCATAAATATTCCTGCAAGGATCGCGACCCAGCCCCGTAATCCGACGGAGAATGAGAATATTCCTCCGATCAGGCCAAATATTCCTCCGATAACTGAATAGGAAATGACTTTTGCTCCGCCGTATGCCAAATGTTGTTTAAAACTTGTATGGCCACACATTGCATTTTTTGTCGTATAGGAGAGGACAAAACCACCACACATGGAAATACAATGAAATCCTGTCAGAATTCCAGCTAAAAATAATAAGATCAGTGAAGTGTTTTGGCCTATTTCCGGAATGCTGAATTCAGGAAGTTTGAAAGATGACTGGATAAATACGGTGTAGGCCATATAGATAATAAATAGTCCTACTCCGATAAGAAGAACTTTTTCAAGAGTATTTGAACTTTTATTTTTTTCACAAATACTCTCCTTATGGGGCTCAATTTCATCTTTTTTAGGAAGATTTTCCTCATTGGATTTTATCTCATATCCTAATTCTTTAATGCCTTTCTTTATCTCATCCTCGGTAATTTTATCTTCATCAAATTCTATGTCAACGATTTCGTCCCTAAAGCTAGCCTTAACACTTCCAACTTTATCTTTCAATTTATTTTCAATCAATCGTTCACAGGAGTTGCAATGCATCCCTTCTATCTTATATGTTTTTTTCATGAGCAAGTATACCCCAGATTTACAATTATATTGCAGATTTCTTTCTCGCTTATTTTTCTCTCATCAAATTCGACTATTGCTATTCCTTTTACCGCATCTACTTGTATTTTTTTTACCTTATCTTCTAGTTCAGATTCGACAAGTTTTGCACAGGATGAACAGTGCATACCTTTGATGTTAAATGTTTTTTTCATTTTACAAATTATTAAATTTATTTTTACATGAATCACAGCAAAATTTTTCATTGTTTTCGAGAGTCATTCCGCAAAGCTTGCAATATCCTAAGATGTTTGCATCACTTATGATGTCTTGATTGCAGATTATGCATTCTGGAAAACCTGTTTTGCTTGTTTTCATAGAAATTCTTGCTAGAAACAGCTTTTAAGCATTGGCATGAAACTAGTTTCAGACGATTCCATTGTAAATTCCGTAGGATCTGTTGGATCGCTTGACTTCGTCGACGATCTTTTTGCCGATGAATTTTGCGAGAGAAAGTGTGTAGGGATCGTTCAGGGAATTTTTCATGTCGGCTCTGTGGGTCGGATCAGAATACCAATTGACACGATAGCAAGTAGAGAATGGAATTATGTTCATGCCCATCATTGTGCAGGCTTTCATAAGATCTGGAGTGACTGAATCTCCTTCTTTGCTTACGTTCACAAATGCTACTTGTTTTCCATATAATCTTTGTTTATATTTTTTTGTTTTATCTCGGGAATATTTTATTGAATTGTTCAGATTTTTTCCATCACCCCAGAGTTCTTCAACTCCGCCGTCGAGAGCACAGAGACGAGAGAACATCAGCTGCATAAGCGCAGGACGGGAATAGAAATTTGTAAATCCTGAAAAAATAATTCCATCTGCTTCGCGCATGGCTTTGTATACTTGCGTCATGTCGTCGCCGTAGTCAAAGGATCTTTGATCTTTTATCCTTGAAATAAATTCTTTTTTTTCTAATTTTTCATAGGCCTCTTCGAGAGATAATTGATTGCCATTGTCGAGAAATATTGTCGGATTTATCCGAGGATAGCAGTCACACATATTGTTCTTTTCATTGAAACGGCATTGGGCAGGGCAGGTGGAATAGCATTCTTTGCAAGGCTGAATCTTCAATTTTCTTAGTTCTATGAGCTCGGTTTCTGCACCTTGCTTTTTTGCCCGATCCAGAATTATTTTCAGAAGTTGAAATGAAATTGGGCCTTCTTTAGCACAATCAAACTCACTACGATTAGCGCAAGATATCCCTAGAATTTTAATTGGTTTTCCTACTCGACAATCTAGCTTTCCCTGTTTACACTTTCCCAATAATCCTCTTTTCATATTTTATTTAGATTTTTTCTTTTTTTTCTTAGATCCACAACTATCGCACATATTACACCTCCTAATTTCCGATATTTTTATAATGCGGCTCAAATTTCCGCTCAAAATAAAAGACAAACCACGAAACAGGCAATAATATTAAAAAATGTATTACTAAAAATTCCAAGACAAAATTCAAGGCATAATGTTCTATGAAATAATACCTTATCTGCAGAAGAACACTTACTATTGAAGAGAATATTAATGCTTTTGTGAAAATTGATTTATTCTTGAGAAATAAATAAGTTATAAAACCGATTAAAGTTCCGTAGATAATTTTATTTTTAAAATAATAATCAGGCACAGCATATTCTTTGCTCAACGAATGTATCAGAAAATCAAAAAAAGTAAATATCAAGATCGTTATAAAAACTGCCACTAAGATTAACAAATACGGCCTAGGATGTTTGCTTCTTATTTTTTTGATCATCTTATTCTACAATCACCTTAGCTTTCATGCTTCGGTGAATATCACAATGATAATTATATATGCCTGCTTTACTAAACTCATGTTTATATTCCTGTCCAAGGTTTAAAGTTGTAGAATCTAATTCCGTATCCGAATCAGAGGTTACCGTATGACTTGTAGTGTCTTTATTTATCCAAGTCACAGTCGTTCCTACTTTTACAGTAATAGTAGCAGGAGAAAATGCAAAATTACTGATCACTACAGTATTTTCAGGAATTACTCCTTTAAAAGGTGATTGAAAATAATATGCTCCAATGACTAATGCAATAATAACTGCTCCAATTCCTAAGATTAAACTTGTTTTCATTTTTCCCTCTTTTATTTTAATACGACAATATTAGTCATGCCTCGTCTTTTTCTCTCAATAAGATTTTGAGTTTCTAAGCTGTCAAGTATTCTAGTTATTTTGACTTTATTAAGATTTGTTTTTTCAACAATTTCGGATTGAAGAAGAGAGCCTTTGTTTTCTATCAAGAAGTTCATTATTTTTGCTTCTTCTTTTGATAAACTCGAAAGAGATTTTTTGCTGAATTTTTTTGGAGTTATTTCTCCATAGGGTTTGATTTTTTTTACTACAAGTTTTTCAGATTCTTTAGTGAACACTAAAACAATTCCGATAAGAAGAATAACAAAGATGACGACAAAACTAATATAAGTTTGAGTATTGACAACGTCGTACATTCCGCAGGAAGTTCCATGAGAACATAATTGAGAAATATTGTTCCTAGTCGAAGAATCAAATAACAAAACCAAAATACCAATTATAACTGCAATTCCAATGATCAAAAATCCTACATTTCTGTTTTTCATGTTAGTGTTAGTAAGAATGCTGTATTTTTATAGGCTTCTAGAGCATGGACCGCATTCTTTTCCATATAGATAAATGTGCCTGGCCTCATTTTTATTTTTTTGCCTTCTAGGATGAATAGACCATCGCCCTCGAGAACATAGACAAAACCTTGTTTTGTCGACGTGTGTTCAGATATCTTTGTTTTCTGGGCCATGCAGAAAAGAGTTGCATCTAACTTTTGTGAGCTTACTAGCTCTTTGCTGATTATGCCTTCTTTAGGGTATTCAATTAGTTCTAGTATATTTTTCATATTAAGTTAACTATTGTTAACTATTTAAATGTTTTGGTAAGAAAAAATAGCCCGCCAGCTCAGAAATTCTATTGAATTTCTGGGACTTCAACTCCGCGAAAAATACTATTTTTCGGGGCCCAAAAATTTTACAATTTTTTGGCTTGCGAGATTGAAGTGATTCAAACCTTCCAGGTTCTCATCCTAGATAAATAAAAATAGCCCCGCCAGGATTCGAACCTGGGTCCAGGGAGTCAGAGTCCCTGATCCTTGACCGCTAGACTACAGGGCTGCTTTGATTAAAACAATCCATCGACTTATAAATTTAATTAAAGTTGAACGATTGAAGCAGTCTTCCTCGACTCTAAACCGAGAAAGGGCCAAAACATCTGATTTAAGAAAACAATAACAATTTAAAAATCTCTCTGTTTTAACAAATTCATGAAAATACTCGTAACCGGCGGAGCAGGATATATTGGTTCTGTCTGTGTAAATTCGCTCATAGAAAAAAACCACCAAGTAATAGTTGTAGATAATCTCTCAAAAGGTAAAAAAGAACTGGTCAATAAAAAAGCAAAATTCTATCAATCCGACCTCACTGACAAAGATTCACTAAAAAAAATATTTTCTGAAAATAAGATAGATGCTATAATTCATTTCGCTTCCTATAAATCCGTCGAAGAATCAATGGAAAACGCTCAAAAATACTCAGATAATATCCTCGGCACAATCAATCTACTTAATTCAATTGTTGAGTTCAAAGTAAAAAAAATAATATTTTCTTCCAGTGCCGCAGTCTATGGTGCTCAAAAGAATGAGATAGTTTCTGAAGATTCAGAAAAAAATCCAATAAATTTCTACGGATTCACAAAACTAGAATGCGAAAAAATAATCGAATGGTATGGAAAAATCCATAAAATTAAATATAATCTGCTGAGATATTTTAATGTAGTAGGAGATGTTCTAGGTTATGATGATCCTGACGCAAAAAATCTATTCCCGATAATTCTCGAAGTCGTAAATGGAAAAAGAGAAAAACTTTTGATTTTCGGAAAAGATTATCCCACGAGAGATGGGACCTGTGTCCGAGATTATATTGACATTCGCGACCTAGTCAGAGCCCATATTCTTGCGCTAAATACCGATTATGATGGCCCAATAAATCTAGGTACTAATAAGGGATATACGACAAAAGAAATTCTCGACCTTTTCATAAAAGTTTATGGTAAAAAAATAAACTATGATTACGCCAATAGGAGAAAAGGCGACTGTGCATCCCTAATCGCCTCAAACAAGCTAGCAAAAGAAATAATTCAATGGTCCCCGACAATAAAATTAGAAGATACAATCCAATCCGTAATAACAAAAGACAAACTTAAAAAGACATAAAAAGGATTTTAAGGGCCATTTTTCCCTTGAGTAAGTTTTATAAATGATAATTTTAATGATATATTATGAAAAGATCATCAAGACGTTGGAAGAAAAAACAGCAAATGCGTTGGAAATGGCAGCGCAAAAGACTGAAAAAAGAAAAGAGAAAAAGAAAACTAAAGAGAAGCGCATAAGCAAAAATTTATAAATAAATGATTTCTATATTTTCTATAACTATTTCATACAGAAATGAGTCTATTATATATCGATGTTGATTGTGTAGAACGGGATTCTGGAGCTCTTCGAAAAGCAGGATATGTTGTCGACGGATTTAGGACTCCGGAAAGTGCAAATGGTCAACTTCAGGATCTTGAAAAATATGTTCTTCTTATTGCAGAACCGCGTAGAACACGGATTGATCTAAGAGAGAATACAACAATTAAGTTAATTAGAAGATTTAGAGAAGAAACTCAAAGACCAGTGATAATCGCTTCGCTATTGGATTTGCTAGAATTAGAAAAACTAGGTTTATTTTTAAGAAAAGATTATGATTTTGCGTTCAAAAAACCATTTCATCTCAATGATCTGCGTCTTATGGTAGATAGTATTGTTGGAAAAACCAGATAATTTCTTCAAATAACTTATCTCTTTCATCGCAATAATCTTTATAAAAACATCTGGACTCGATTCTTCATGACACTGGGAAATGAAGTATGGACTGAACGATATCGTCCTAAAAAATTTGATGAAGTCGTCGGGCAAGAAGAAGTGATCAAACGAGTTAAATCTCTGGTAAATTCTTTTAACATTCCCCATCTATTATTCGCCGGACCAGCAGGAACAGGCAAGTCTACCCTTGCTTTAATAATTGTGCGAGAATTATTCGGAAATTCGTGGCGTGATAATTATCTCGAGTTAAACGCTTCTGATGAGCGTGGTATCGACGTCGTCAGGCAAAAAGTAAAAGATTTTGCAAGAACCAAAGCAATTGGAGAAGTCCCTTTCAAAGTAATATTCCTCGACGAAGCCGACGCTCTTACGAGAGAGGCACAACAAGCCCTTAGAAGAACTATGGAAAATTATACTTCAACCTGCAGATTCGTGCTCTCGTGCAATTACTCTTCAAAAATTCTTGACCCAATACAATCCAGATGCGTAGTATTTCGTTTTAAGCTTTTAGAAAAAAAAGACATAAAAAAAATTATAGATAGAATAACTCAAAACGAAGGCCTAACAATAACGCCAGAAGCATTTGATATTCTCTACGAATCATCAGAAGGTGACTGCAGAAGAATGATAAACCTGATGCAAGCTACAGCGTCAATATCAACAAATATTACTCCAGACTTGGTTAATACAATTGTCTCTCAAGCAAAACCCTCAGAAATAAAAGTTGTTCTGGATTATGCGCTTTCAGGTGATTTCCTGAATGCTCGAGAAAAATTACTAGATATAATGTTAAAAGAATCGATTTCAGGCCAAGACGTCATAAAAGCAATACAAAAAGAAGTCTGGAATCTTCCAATAGATAACGAACTAAAAGTAAAACTAACAGAAAGAACAGGAGAAATCGAATTTAGGATTGTCGAAGGAAGTGACGAGTTCATTCAACTTGAAACATTATTGGCAAGTTTTATTCTAGCCGGAGAGGGCAAGAGTCTAAAATAAGAGGAGTTTAAATGGAGCCTGATAAAAATATTCCCTGGTGCGAAAAACACAGAATAAGCTGCTTTTCTGACGTTAAAGGCCAAGAACTAGCAATAGATAAGGTCAAAAATTTCCTAAGAAATTTTCCTGCCAAAAAAGCAGTTATTTTGCATGGCCCTGCAGGAACAGGAAAAACAAGTCTCGCCTATGCCATTGCATTTGAACTTGAAGCAGAAATTATTGAATTAAACGCTTCAGATCTTCGTAATAAAGAAAAAATATCAAGTATAGTCGGGCCTGCTTCTCAACAAATGTCCCTATTTAAAAAAAATAAAATAATACTGCTTGACGAAGTCGATGGCATATCTGCCCGAGATAGAGGCGGGTTATCTGAATTAATAAGCCTAATAGAATTAACAGGTTTTCCGATGATTATGACGGCAAATGATATCTGGGACCAAAAATTTTCAGTACTAAGACAAAAATGCGAACTAGTCCAATTAAAAGAAATAGATTATAAAACAATTGTCAAAATATTGATGTCTACTTCAGAAAAAGAGGGATTTTTTGTGAGCGCCGATGTTATAACTTCTATAGCAATAAAATCTCGTGGAGACATAAGGGCGGCAATAAATGATATACAAATGTTAGCGGACACAAATGATAACAACCTCATTAGTCGCGAAATAACCGAGCGTGATAAAGAACAAAGTATATTTGCAGCACTGCAATATGTTTTCAAAAATTGCAAAATAGACGAAAAAATGTTGAATATATTCGAAGATGTAAACTTACCAATAGATGATATTTTTCTTTGGATAGAAGAGAACATTCCCCACGAATATCATGGAATTGAATTAGCAAGAGCATTTGAAGCCCTAAGCAAAGCAGACGTATTCCGAGGAAGAATAATCAGGCAGCAATACTGGCGTTTTATGGTTTATGAATATTTTCTACTTGGAGCAGGAGTAGCCTCTTCCAAATCAACCAATAGAACCGGCTGGACAAGCTATAAACGGCCATCAAGAATATTAAAAATATGGCTAAACAATCAACGGACAAAAAAGAAAAAAACAATCTGCAAAAAATACGCGCGATACTGTCACATAAACCTCGCCAGAGCAATGCAAGAATTCATGCTAATAAAAGTAATTTTAAAAAATACGGAAATAAGAAAAGAGTTAGATCTTTCTGATGAAGAGATAGAATATTTAGACAAACCAATTGTTTAAAAAAATTTAATAAATCTTAGCCGAAATAAAAAATTATAAAAAATTTTATGCAGCAGCACAACCGCCAGCTGCAGAATTTGCTGTTCCAGAACTTTCTGTTGTTCCAAAACCAGGTGAAGCAGCTGTTGCAGATAACTTCGCACTAGTACATTCACTTGGAGCTGTGTTAAATGCAGAACATATTACGCTTAAAGCGCCTACAGAACTTCTATCGAAGCTTGACTCAACTCCATTTACAATTAAAGTAGGAGAGCCTTGAACACCATATTGATTACTCAACTTTGAGTCGTCGGCATAATAAGTTTTTGCCTTGTCTTTAACACAAGCAGCTAATTTTGTCTGATCAATTCCAACTTTTTTTAAACATCTTGTAGAGTTGCCGTCCTCTAGGAAGCAAGATAAATAATCTAGGTATTTTGCAGACTGTTCTTCTCTTATACATACTTGAGTGTATGTCTCTGCTTCTTCTTTATCTCCGTGCATGAAATAGTGTACGAATCTTATTTTAACGTCGGCTTTTGTTCCGATTGCTTTTATTGCTGGAATTATTGCTTTTTCAGATTGAGTTCCATATGGGCAATGAGTCATTATAAATAATTCTATTTTAGGTTTATCAGACTTAGTAACTTCTTTTGGCGTTTGTGTTGGAGTATCAATAGCAGCTGGTTCTGCAGGAGCATTCAATGGAAAAACTCCTTGTACTAAATTTTCTCCATCCTTAGTAATATATATAGGTACTTCTTTATCTTGATATTTAACGGTGACCTCATAAAGAGAATTTTGATCGACTACCTTAACAAGTTCAACACCACCATTAGTTCTATTATTCAAAAAATCCACAACCTTTTTTCCAGCATCTTGATCAGATATAACTGCCTTACCCGTAAAGCCATTATTATTAACTAGAACCGCAATTAAGATTAGAGCAAGAGCTATTGTTGCATAGAACCAATAATTTTTAAATATTGAATTTGAGCTTGTTTCTCCTTCCATAATTTTTTATAATATTTGTGGTTTATAAATCTTGTGGATTTAAGATTTTGAATTACCGCGTATACTAAATATTTATATTTGCTCAATTCTATTCAAAAGAATGAATATTGAAAATCAAGTAAAAAAAACAATTGAAAAGTATAAACTACTCAATAAAAAAGACAAAGTAGCTGTTGCGCTTTCAGGCGGAAAAGATTCTATGACCGCATTGTACTTGCTGAAGAAATTTGGCTATGATGTTTCTGGATTGATGATTGACCTCCATCTTGGAGAGTGGAGCGAGAAAAATAGAAAAAATGCTGAAAAGTTTTGTCGCGAGCTTGGAGTAAAATTATACCTAATAGATTTGAGAAAAGAACTTGGAAGCGGAATATGTTTTATCAAGCAAGTTGTAAAAGAGAAAAAAGGATTGACTGGCTGCACTGTTTGTGGCGTAATAAAAAAATGGGTTTTGAATAAATGGTCTAAAAAATTTAAATTTGATAAAATCGCAACAGGCCACAACTTGGACGATGAATGCCATACTGTTCTGATGAATTTTCTAAAAGGCAATCTTATACTTGGCCTAAATTCCACACCTTCGACAGGAGTTCCTGTAAAAGGTTTTGTTCAAAGAATCAAACCATTGTTTTTTGTGCCAGAACATTATGTGCTAGAATATTCAAAAAAAATGAAATTTCCGGTTTTATATGAAAAATGCCCCTGCGCTTTTAACACTTATCGCGTCGATACCCGCGCTTGGATGTCAGAGTTCAATGATAAAGAAAAACTAAAGATTGTTCAAGGATTTCAAAAACAAATTCCAAACCTAAGAAAAAAATATAATTTTGGCGTTCAAATTCAAGAGTGTAGGGTCTGTGGTGAGCCGTCGAGACATGAGGTCTGCAATGCTTGCAAGATTTTTGAATGCTTGAAGAAAATCTAAATAAAATATATAGTTTGTACCCCAATCTTATTTAAAAATATCTTCAGCGAGTTTTATCTATGACAATTTATATTCCCGGAGGATATTTTATTAGTTTCGAAGGAGGCGAAGGGACTGGAAAAACAACTCAACTAGAAATACTTACAAAAAAATTACAGAGTGATGGATTTGAAGTAGTACAAACCCGTGAACCTGGCGGGACAGAACTCGGAGAAAAGATTCGAGTGATTCTCATGGATTTATCTAAAAAATTACCAAATATGACTAGACTATTGCTTTTTGCAGTAGCACGACGGGAAAATGTAGAAACAGTGATAAAACCAGGGCTTGCAGCAGGTAAAATTGTAATTGCAGATAGATATATTGATTCTACAATAGCCTATCAATATGGCGGTTCAAGACTTCCCATTGAGAGAATAAAAAAACTGAACAGAAGTGCAACTCAGGGCATATTGCCTGATTTAACATTTGTCCTAGATATCAATCCATGGAAGGGCCTAGAAAAATCCCTTAAAGTACGAAGAGATGCATTTAATATGCGTGAAATCGATTTTCATCAACGAGTTAATTCCATGTATTTGGACATTGCACGACAAGACACAAAAAGATGTGCAATTATGCCCTATAAAGAAGGGGATATTGAAGGAATGGCCGATGAAATTTATAGAGTTGCTAAAACAAGAATTTGGGAAAAAGTTTAAACAATTTAAAATCTTTAAAATACTCAGAGCTACTGCAAATAGGATTTTTTATATTCACTTCAAAAAGACAAAATGTTAACTATAGTTAACACTGAAATATCCTGTAAAGTATAGAAATGTTTAAATAGTAGATGTTTCATAATCTTTCTAGTTCCAACAAGATGTTGTATCGGGAGGTGATAGGATGTACAATAGGTTGTATATCTCCAAATTCCTTCTTTTTACAAATTTTGTAGAAAGTGAAAACAAATGCTATGCCCCTACTGCAACCATAATGAGACAAAGGTAACCAATAAAAGAGATAGTCAGGGCGTAACCAGAAGAAGACGTGAATGTTTAAAATGCAAGGAGCGGTTCACTACATACGAACGTGTTGAATTCGATTTAAGCGTAATAAAAAAAGATGGCCGCAGGGAAAAATTCAGCCGAGAAAAACTAAAGGCCGGAATTTCAAAAGCCTTTGAAAAAAGGCCAGTCAGCGCAGAAAAAATATCTAAGACCGTGGATGAAGCAGAATCAAAAATATATAGAACTGCAAAAGGAAAAGAGATACATAGTAGCAAAATAGGCCAAATCGTAATGGATAAGCTAAAAAAAGAAGATCAAATCGCCTACATAAGATTCGCTTCAGTATATCGCGAATTCGCAGATATTGCAGATTTCAGACGAGAAATAAAAAGTTTAAAATAACACACAAAAATGGTAAAATTCATTAAAAAAAGAGATGGAAAAATAGATAGATTTGATCCAGCGAGAATTAGGACCGCTATTTCTAAGGCAGTTCGCGCAGTTTATATTGATGACGAAGAAGAGATAACAGAAGCAATTTTTCTTAGCGTAACAGAGACTATAAATCAAAATTATTCAGATAAAAATTATCTATCTATAGAAGAAATAGAAAAAATGATTATCGAATGTGGAATAAAAAGTGGCTATACTGGAGTTGGACGAGCCTATCAAAATTACCGAGATAAAAGAGCAGAAGTAAGAAAAATTCTAGCAGTTGCAACAAACATTGGAGAAAAAAATAGCACAGATTCTGCTCTTCTAATAGAATCTGATTCAAAAGAAGTTCTCGGAACATGGGATCGCGAAAGAATTGTTCAACAACTTGAATCCGAAGCAGAATTATCAACAGAATTAGCAGGAGAAATAGCAAAGATAGTTGAAAATATTATTGTGGACATGTACCTGCGAGGCGTTCGAAAACTCAATACAACCGACATTCGTGCAGTCGTAGACCTAATTTTAAGACAATCAGGACTCGAAACTCAAAGAAAAAAACAATCACTTATCGGAATTCCTACATCAGATCTAGATATGATTATTTTTAAGCGAAGCCAAGAAAACAGCAATATAGCAAATCACAATCCAGAAGCAGTAAATTTAGAAATCGCAGAAAGAGTGCAAAAACAATTTGCACTGGATAAAATTTTCAGCCCAGATGTTGCAGAAGCCCATCTTAAAGGCGCAATTCATCTGCATGATCTCGGTTATCCAACCCGAGCATACTGCTCTTCCCATTCCCTAGAATACATAAAAAAATTTGGACTAAATAAACTATTAGCAAATCTTGAATCCAAGTCAAGCTCACCAAATTCAGCAGCAGTATTAAACCAACATGTCCAGACATTCCTCGCAAGCTTACAAGCACACTATGCCGGCGCCCTCGGTTTTGGATTTCTAAATATATTATATTCCCCGCTGATAAAACGTCCTGTCGAAGTTTTTCGAGTAAAAATGGGAGAAAAAGAAATAGAGATTGAAAAACCGGATTTCCAAAAACTAGTAGAACAAGGAGTCATTGAAGATTATGAAGTCGTAGAAACAAAAGTAAAGTTACGTGAGTTATCAGAAAAAGAAACAAAACAAATAGCACAAAACCTGATTTATGCAGCATCGCAAAATGCATTTTCTCGTGGAGGCCAAACATTATTTATAGATTTCAATATTCATGCAGGAGTTCCTCACTATTTTAGAAATGTTCCTGCAATCGGCCCTCGTGGAAAATATATGCTCGAGATGCCAGACGGAACCATAAAAATGGTTGATAATGTACCGCGCTATAAAAATAATCAAGATTTGAGTGACCCTCAAAATGGCGACGCAGATAGTTCACAATTACCCGAAGGCAGAATACTGACATACGGAGATTTTGAAAAAACCTCACAAAATTTTGCTAAAGCAATGTTGGAAATTTGGAGAAAAGGTGACAAATACGGCCGGCCGTTCCATTTTCCAAAATGCGATTTGCATATTGACCAAGATGCTTTTGAAGATCCAGAACAACTGAAATTAATTGATTTTGCAACCCAGGTCGCTGCTGAAAATGGCAGTGTTTATTTTATGTTCGATCGAGGCTCTGGCGCAGTCCTAGCGCAGTGTTGCAGACTAAAAGAACGAGTTACAGATTCTTCGATGCTTAAATATCCTGAAAAATTAAGATTCTGCGGTTTTCAAAATGTCACAGTTAATCTTGCGCAGGCAGCATACCGCGGTTCAACCTTCGAAGGAACACTGCGAGAAATAGATAAAATGATGGAACTAGCATTAAAAGCCCATAAACAAAAAGCAAAATTCATGCAAACGCTATTGACTACACCTGGAAGTCCAATGCGAGCGCTAGGAGAAATAAGCGACGATGGATCTCCCTATATGGACCTCAAGAAATCAACATATATCATAGGAATTCTCGGATTAAATGAAGCAATTCAATTCTTAAAACACAAACAATTACACGAATCAGAAGAAGCCTATCGTGCGGGTTTAGAAGTAATTGCTCACATGTATAAAAAAATTCAAGAGTTCAGACAACGCGAAGGCCTAAAGTTCACAATAGAAGAAACACCAGCCGAGTCTACGACAAGAAGAATGGCAAAACTTGATCTACAATATTTCCCACAATCACGAGGTATCATAAAAGGGACTCAGGAAAATCCATACTATACAAATTCCATACATTTTTCTCCAGATGCAGATATAAGCCTAGTCGATAGGATTGTCGGACAAAGCAAGTTTCATGAAATGATAGAATCAGGCGCAATAATCCATGCATATATCGGCGAGAAAAGACCCGACGCAGAAGTTATAAAATATTTAGTTAAAAAAACACTTGATGATACTAGATGTTCTCAACTAGTTTTTTCTCCAACATATACAGAATGTGAGACCTGTGGAAAAGTAATGGTCGGTGATAAAGAATTATGCGAAAACCCTGGTTGCAAAAACAACAGTATAGAAACATTAGACAAAAAAACATTATTTGCAGTGACTCGTGTAGTAGGATATTACAGTCGTCTATCGCACTGGAACCAATCACAGGTCGAAATTTATAAAGCAAGAAAAACAACAGAAGAAAATTATGCAGGAGCGCCAGGCCGCGATATGTCCTGGCTATATCAACCCAACGGAATACATAAACTGACTTTAATGCAATTCGGAAAAAATGATTGCCCTAATTGCAAAGAACTAAAAGAAAATGTAACAAGAAAAATAAATGAACTTGGAGTAACTGATAAAATTGATTTCCGCGTAGTTCATCTGGAAAACGCAAGCGAAAAAGAACTTGCAGATGCAGCAGTCTATGATGTTCCGTTAGATAGCGTTCCGTCGCTGGTGATTGCAGGGAAAAAAGATTTTTGGAGAAAAACAACAATCTATGGTGCTAAATCTAATTGCAGCAATAATGTATGTGGGATAGGCCACGGGCCAAAATCCGAAAGAATTGGAATTCACGAAGTTGAAGCAGAGATTATGAAAAAAATCCCAGACTGGCAGGAACTCAAAATATAATCCCATTACATTCTTAAATCAAATATATTTTAGATTAAAATGATACGCAAAATTATTCTCGAGAGCAGCATAGATTTTCCAGGAAAATTCGGCCCCGTGATATTTGTTTCAGGCTGCACATTTCGCTGCGGTTTTTGCCATAACGCAGGATTGATGTCTGAAGAAAAAGACATAGATGAAAATGACATTATTGAAAAAATAAAGACAAAGACAAAAGCTGGCTGGTATACTGGAGTTTGCATAACCGGCGGAGAACCAACAATACATCCAGAGCTTCTAGATTTTATTAAAAAATTAAAATCACTCGGCCTCGCAGTAAAACTCGACACCAATGGTTCAAATCCTGAACTGCTAAAAAAAATTCTCAATTCAAAATTAGTAGATTATGTCGCCATGGACATCAAAGGCCAAAAAGAGGATTATGAAAAAATAGTCAGAGTAAAAGTAGATCTTGAAAAGATAGAAGAATCAATGAAACTTGTCGTGCAATTTCCAAAATACGAATTCAGGACAACAATTCTCAAAAAATTTCATTCTTCCGAGAATATCTTGAAGATGGTAAAATGGATATCCCAAGTCATAGAAAAAAAACCAATCCTATTTTTACAAGGCTTTAGCAGTCGTGGCGATTTACTCGATCCAAGTTTCTACCAAGAACCAGAAGTCAAAGAAGATTATTTGCTCGAGTTGAAAAAAATCATAGATACTGAATGTGAAATCGCAAAGATCCGATAAAAACAAATCACAAGTTATTGACAAAGCCCTCGAGGCGAATATATAAGAAGATTTATAAAAGAAAAATCCCAATAAATTCTATGAAAAAGGGGGAAGTATTTGTATTAGTTTTAATAGTATTAATTAGCTCTTTGAATTTTGGATACTCCTCAATTATACTGGTAAATAATAATCTCGAAGATACCTATTCTCAGGGCCAGATCCTCTCAGGCAATATTCGGATGAATATCACGAATGAGAACGCAAATGCAAACTTCACCTGCAATATTTATAGTCAATCAATTAAACTCAAAGATTTTTTAGATGAAAATGATGCAATCTATTCTTGCACAACCCCCAATTGTTTAAGTGCTTATACTACTTCTTTAGAGAATACTGAAAAAAGTTTTCATATATCTGGAGTAGACAAAAAAAGACTTGGCTTTTTAGTATCAGGAACAAATGTAGAGATATTAGATATTAATTTTAAAATAACCAGCAATGCTGGAAAAAATAATGAAATACCGTTAGAGATAGACTTATTTAAAAATGGAAAATTTCAATTTACAGATAGTTCCGACGTATATTCTGAATTAAGAAGTTTTGGCTGCTACAACCGGCTCGCAAGTGCAAGTGCATATCAAAACGCATTAATTTCTCGAGACCAATACTGCGAAAAAATAAATTTACAGATACCAAAAGACAATATAAAAATCGGAGCAGAAGTAGATAGCGGAGCTTCAGTAAAAATGTTTATCTATAACCCTAACCTTGTCTTTTTGAATTCATGTGTCCCAACAAATACCGGGGCAGGAATAAGAATTGTAGATTGCATGGTCTCGATGCCCGGAGATGCTGTATTTGAACCAGGAGATTACTATGTATGCATAAATGGAACATCAGGTTCAATGGCTGCATATACCGAGGGAAACACTCATTGCGGATGGACAGGTCAAGGAGTTAGTCAAAGCTCGACAGTAGACTTCCCGATATTTATTGAACCTCCAAAATATTTAGAAGTAGGTGAGTTTGAAATCAAAAATAAAGCGCCAAGAATTTTAAATTACTCAAATGATTATATTAGAAATGAATATTCAAGAAATTGCACTTCGGGATGTGTATTGCCGATAGTGTTAAGTGGAATAGGCCAAGACATAACCATATCAAATATAAACATTAACTACCGGGCAAACATAGGAACATCCACAAATAAAATATATGATATAGCCGAAACCCCTGCAAAAATCTTTTTTTCAGGAGTGCTTGATCTAAGCAAAGCAGGATTCCGAGCTCCATCAAATCCTGCCCAAGAAGAATATCCTTTAAGATTAAGTATTGACAATAATCAATTTTTACAGCAAGATATCAGAGTATTATCATATCCAACTATCAGAATTGTATATCCTACAAATCCGCCTGCAGGATTCCCCATAGAAATAAAAGCACTGATGGCTGTTCCTGGAAATTATACCTATCGGTGGGATTTTGGAGACGGTGAAACCGAAACAACATCAAATAATTCAGTGATACATACCTATGCTGAAGAAACAGGTTACATTCTGGCTCTTGAAGTTGAAAATGAAAACAGTAATTTAGTTTCATCAAAAAATTTTACAATAATAACAGTCTCTCCTACGCTCGAGATAAATCGAACGTTAAATCTAAAAAAAATACATCTAGATTCTGCTATTAGCAACATAGAAAAAGCACCTGCAGAAATAAGAACAGTATTAAAAGAAACATCGGGAGTAAATGAAGCAGTGGCTCAATTGACTAGTCTAAGAGCAGAATACAACACAGCACTATCAGAGGATGCAACACTTACAGAAATCGCAACAAGGATAAGAGAGTTAGATGTTCCTCTTTCAGTATACTTAAGTGAAGAATCAAGTTCTCCATTGATACCTGAAAAAAAGAACATAGATCCAAAAATAATAAAAATATTCTTTAAAGAAGATCCAAAAGCGATTGCAGGATTAGAAGAAGCCTATGTCAACGCGATAATAAATTGGCAATTGACAAATACCGAAGGAAAGATTTCTATTAAAAAATTTTCAGTTATGACTGAAAGTGGCGAGAAAAAATTCATTCTAGGCCTCTATAATTTATCAGTACAATCTAGCTTCGATAAAGAAACTTATTTGGCCATAACAAAACCTACAACAGATTTAACCTTCATCGAAGGATCTGCAGAAGCCAGCGATTCAAGCTCTATTGTTCGCATAGGAAGAGAGAAAAAGATTGAGTTCTATTACACTGGAGAAGACGAACCTGGATTTTTTATTTCTCCGAAATTAGAGCTATTCTATGTGGGCGGTGATATCGCCGTATGTAATTTCAATAAAAAATGTGAAACAGGTGAAGACTATAACAATTGCAGAAACGACTGCAGCCCCGTTTGGCCAATAATAATCTATTCATTCCTAGTACTCCTGCTATTTTTAGTATTATATACTGCAGCTCAAATCTGGTACAAAAAAAGATATGAAACATATTTATTCAAAGATAGAAGACATCTTTTTAATTTAATATCTTTTATTGATAATGCTAAAGCGCGAAAAATCGAAGAAACAAATATTGTAGCAGCATTAAAAGAAAAAGGTTGGAGCGGTGAACAGATTATCTATGCTATAAAAAAATCCAAAGGAGAAAGAACAGGCATGTATGAACTTATCCCAGTAGAATGGGTTTCTGCCTATTTCAGACATCTAGAGGCTAAAAAAGCAGCCGAACAAAAGATTACAAAGTCCGCACCAGTCAATCCTTCTCAAACTAAGTAAAAAATCCTCTCGATAAAACTAATCTTTTATTTGAAGTGAACAGGAAATGTTTATAAACTTTTAATTTATTATTTCTTTGTAAAAGATGGTTATAAAAATAATAAAAAATTTTGCTAAAAGGATATTTTCCAGTTTATTTCAAAAAAAGGGAAATATAAAATTGGGGTTCTATGGCCCTCCGAACGCAGGAAAAACTAGCCTAGCTAATTTCCTATGTAAAGAATGGGTTGGAGAAGATCTCGGAATTGTTAGTAAAATACCTCATGAAACTCGAGAGATCCAATTTAAAGAAAAAGTTGTTATTGAAAAAGAGGGTAAAAAATTAGAATTCAAGTTAATAGATACACCAGGCATTGCAACAAAGATAGATTATGAAGATTTTCTAAAATTTGGACTATCCAAAGTTGATGCTCAAAAAAGAGCAAAAGAAGCCACAAAAGGGATAATAGACTCAATAAAATGGTTAGATGATATGGATATCGTAATTGTAGTCCTAGACTCGACGAAAAATCCCTATTCTCAGGTAAACATTACAATCATTGGAAACCTAGTAGCAAGAAAAATACCCGTGCTGATCGCTGCAAATAAAATAGATCTAAAAAAAGCAGACATGGAGAGAGTTAAAGGAGCTTTTCCAGATTATGAAATTGTAGGAATTTCCGCGAGAACCGGCCAAAACATCGAGGAGTTCTATGAATGTTTATTTAAACTTGCAAAAAAAGCAAAATGAAAATCTATAGATTTTCAAATCCTCGCTCAAAGAGGTTGAGCTTCAGAAAATGAAAAAGACAACAATAGGAAAAATTCAATTAGTTTTAGGAATTATTATAATAGTCGCAAGCATATACGGAATATATTTATACAAAAGTTCAATGAATGTTTTAAATGGTCAACTTTTTGCATTGAACGACTATGTAAACAAAACAGGAATTAATTTTTTATATTATCCAAGTAATGATACTATCGAAGGATATGGAAAATTTTCAGATGAAGGAAAACTGATCTTGATGGATTCGTGGATAACCCGGATGCAGAGTTTTTATCAGAATTCCTATCAAAGTATTATCGTAAATCACCAAAATTTACTGATCATTGCAGGATTTTCGATTATAGGCCTGATCCTAGCCTTAAGCTTGATACTTCAGAGTCTTGTTAATCTTGACGAGGGAAAAGAAAAATGGTAAAAAAACAGAGCAATAATCTCACGATTCATTTCATGCCATATTCAGAGATAGCAAATGAAGATACATCTGGCCGAATAAAGAAAATCCTCGGATTAGTCCTACAGAATAAGATTATAATTCTTCAAGGAAGATTGAAAGCAGATGAAGAAGCAAAGCTAATAGAACATACCATGGCCCTGATAGGAAATCTAAAAGGCTTTCAAGGAATAGAGATAGCCTCGATGTCCGGAGAAGTAGAGGCAGGCATATTCACTAGCATTCGCCAGAACATCGCGAGAATTCTCGTCGGTGAGCAAGATTCAGTGACCATAATCGGCCCTGCGACAATCGTCAAAGAGATGAAGCGAAATCCAAGGAAGATTGAGTTATTGTTGAGTAGAAAATAGTTCTAATAGATTTGTTTTCAGAAAAAGAGTTTAAGTATGTCTATCGCTCAGGACAATTTGTGAGTTTCTGTATTCACTATCGAAAGACAACATAAACGAAACATTTATAAATGAGTATTTCTTGTCGTATTTATCAGTAGTAAAATAAACTACATAAAAATAATCTTAACATGATAGTAAAACCAGAAATGATCAAGAAAATACGGGGATATTTCGATTTAAATATTTACGAAACCAAAGTTTGGGTTGCATTGCTTTCTAGAGGAATTTGTTCAGCAGGCGAGATAGCTGAATTATCAAGTGTTCCTCGTTCTCGAACCTATGATGTTTTAGAGATGTTAGAAAAACGTGGTTTTGTTATAGAAAAACTAGGCAAACCAATAAAATACATGGCTGTAAAACCAGAGATAGTTATTGAAAAATTAAAGAATAACACACAGCAATCTGCAGAAGAAAGAATAAAAGCTCTTTCAAATCTCAAAGATACAGAAGAATTCACAGAATTACAACAGCTGCACAAAACAGGAATAGAGCCAATAAAAAACCATGAACTTTCCACTTCCATAAAAGGCCGTTCGAATTTATATTCTCAGATGAGAGATATAATGGAAAACGCAGTAAATTCAATTTATTTAATCACTTCTGCCTTTGAATTAAACACCAAGCAGAAGATGTTCTCAGATATTTTCGCAAAAATAAAGAAAAGAAAAATAGATGTCAGAATTATAATTTCCGACGATGAAGAGACTGCTCAAAAATTATCAAAAAAATTCGAAGTTCCAATAAAATCCAAAAAAATAAACTCAAGATTTATGATAGCAGACAAAAAAGAAATAATTTTCACAATAAAACCAACAAATGTCCACGAGGACTTTGATTATGGTGTTTGGATTAATTCTGAGTATTTTGCAAATGCTTTGTCTTACATGTTTGAGTTGGCCTGGAGGGATTAAGATGACAAAATTAGAGGCAGCAGCAATAATAGCAATAATTGCAATCACGAGTTTCTTAGGCTATGATATGCATAGGAATCAAGTTACTCAAGCTCAGAAAAGCGAAAAACCGACTGCTCGATTAATAAGAGAAACTTCTCAAGAAACCAAACCTGCTAGACCCTATGTAGTCGTCGATAGCTATCATCCTCACTATGAAATGAGAAGTATGGATGAAGTTCTTGAACTACCCTATTATCAACCAGGAACTCATTTTGTAGATATCGACGGGGATGGAGACCAGGATATGGTAATTCTATCGGGTGGAAAAATGAGGATTGTTGAAAATAATATTCCTCAACGAGGAAAACCCGGAGAATTAGAAGCAAAAAAAGTACAGGCAGAAAAAGTACCAGAATCAGATAAATAAAATTCAAATAAACATGACACCAGATAATCCTCAACCAGCAACAGATAACAGTATTTGTCGCTATGCAAGCGGACAAAGAGAAGAAGATGATACATTTCCAATAGCAATATGTGATAAATTCGGAGATCCTACAAGATTTAAATTATATTGTTCTCAAGGCGGAGAATATTGCACTGAAAGAGCGCGTCTAGAAAAGATGGAAAAAGATCTTGAAGGCGCTTTTGAATAAAGTCCCAATAAAAAATAAATAAAAATTTAAAAAAATGCCTCAAAAACCCGAAGCTGTCGATAATCCTAGAGAAAATCAAGAATATAGAAAAAGTTTACTAGAATCTTTTCAACGTGTTGCTCGAGAAGGCGATCCTTGGAGGACAAGCAGAAGTTTTTATGAATTGATCTTAAAGATTAGAGAAGAAGAAAACCAAACAGCAAATTATTTTTAAAATGGCAATTGTAAAAATTTACGACACGCCAACAGGAAGAATTTTTAGATTATCTCACGATCCCAAAAATTTAGAAAAAATGTTTGCAATCGGCCGAGGAGAAGGATCAGATATTCGCCTGGGCAATTTTTCTCAAGTCGATCGTGAAGCAGAAAAATCAAATTATCGAAGAGTGTATTTAAAAGATCATGCTATTCTCAGATTAAATCACGAACTCGGGATTATTCTCGATTATCCCGCAGAAAATCCTTGCTATGGGATTTATGTCGCCGACGCTCAAGATAGAGAGAGATGCTTAATGTTCTGCAACGACAAAAGATATCTAATACTCGGTAATTGGGATAAGATATGGTTCGGCGGAAGACCGCATAAAGGTTATGGTCCTGTTGTCGTAGAAATAAATGAACAACCGCAAAGAGAGCTCACAGATGCAGAAAAAGAAAAACAAGAAAGAGCAGAGATAGAAAGACGACAAACTAGTAATGGATTAAGTCTCGCCCAACTCAGATCCCTAGAAAGATGTCCTACTCAGGGAAAATATCGCGGATCATAAAACTTCAAATTCCACATTCATCTCCTGCGATATTTGTCTAACAAAATTAAATATTTCATCTAAAGAAATTTCTTTTTTAGCATAGGCAAATCCATTTCTATTGTAAATTTTCTTCCTTACTTGTTTAAAACTTGCAATAGCTTTTTTATTTGAAACCGGCGGCCCCTTGACCTCGATCTCATTCACTTCCCTAAGAATAATATATCCTCGGGCCTCTTGTTTGCCGTCGTACTTGAATTCGCTTTTCAATATTTTTTGTCCTTTTTCCTCAAGTTGCATTATAAGAAAATTAAAAAATTTCTTCATCTTTGTTCCAGCAATATCTCCTTCCTGCTTATCCGTAGTTATCTTGATTTCCGATAGGCGGGCTTTATTTTTCCTTGCAGATTTTCCAAGTTCTTCAACATCAATCTCCGTTTTTATAAAAAAATCAAGATTTGGTTTTTTTAAGAATTTCTTTGAGATTTCTAGAAAATTTTCAAAAGTTTCCTTCGATAGACCGGCACAAGCATTTCTATATTTATACGTCGGATCAATCAAGATTACAGGGCTCTGCAGCTTGCTTTCATTTAATTCCTGCCTTATTTCCTTTTCATTTCTAAACGCTTTTTCAACATCAATCACTCTTTTCTTGTCAATCCCTTTCAAAAACTTGATAAAACTTCCAAAATAGTAGACTAATAATTCTAGCGAGTATCCTGAAAAACCAGAAATATAACTTTCCGCACCATAGCATTCCTGCGCATGGCAGAATATTTTTGCGAGTTTTATCTCATCTGCAAGCTTTTTGTTCTTTCCAAGCTTCTTGCCAATATAACTGACATGTGTCAAAGAAAAATCACTGACATTCTTGACTTGCTCAGGTGAATCAAAATCAACAATAGGTATTATCTCAAACACAACTCCGTCGCCAGAGATCTGGAAATAATCCCTCGAGCCATGGATAAGTTTTAATTTTCCTTTAAAATTTTTATTTAATATAGACTCTAATTTTTTTGTTTCTTCTTCGTTCTTGAATACTACAAAAATATCCACATCCTGGACTTGCTTCGATATCATCGTCCCTTTTGCAAGGCTTCCGCCGATTGCTACCTTCAGCTTCGAGCTTTTAGAAATCAGCTTAACAATCTTATTTGCCTGTTTTTTTATTCGTGCAGTTTCACTATCAGAAATTTTATATCTCTGCAAGACCTCTTTTAATACACTATTGATGTTGGCCATCTTGAATATAATATAATTTCAGAGTTTAAAAATGCTGATTATTTTAATAGAATTATTGTAATAACTAATGAGTAATAAAAAAGATGATTACTCAATTTATTTTAAAACGAATAACCTGAAATGAGAATTGATTTAGAACTATATTCTAGACCACATAAGAATATATAAATTTCAAACACATAAAAATTTCATGGATCATCAAAAAATAGTTGATAGAATAAACCAGCTTGCAGAAGCATATCATGCTAAGCCAGTTCCAGGACTGACGAGGATAACTGCTGTAAATTCCATAGATGAAGAAGGAAGAAAACGAAGAGAATATGATGTTTACATTGATTTTTTAGGCCAAATCGAAAATACGGATTTTAAATACGTGATAAATTCTTTTTACAGATGGTTTGGTTCAACAGATCGAAGAGATGGAGAAATCGCCTGGGGAACTGAAAGTCGAGTTTTTTTACGGCAGGAAAGACCAGCAAGATACCAAGATGATTGGGATACTGCAGTGGGATTTTGGCGCGAAGGAAGACAAATACAAGTTTTTCATCCAGTAGAATCAAAAATACTTTATCCCTCAAGCCCGATAAGTGATGAAAGAATTTTACAACTAAGAGGCCTGATTGCAACACTGATCAACACAAATGTTCCCGATATTATTGAAGTAGTTAGGTCAATGAGACTCTGAAAATATTAGTGAAAATTTGAGAATGGTCCTCGACGATAAAAATATTAATGATGTTAGAGTAAAAACATCAAAATTATATGTAAATATCAAAACCATCGAATATAAAAAAGATCAAGATTATCCAACCAAATATAGTAATGACTATCCAGTAACAAAAATAAAAAGATTTATAAAGTGCTTTTCCATTTAATTAAATGGTAAGTATGACCTCAGAACAAATATCCGAAGCAATAAATCGTCTTGCAAATCAGCATCATAGAAGTGGAAAAACTACTTTAGAGATCCTTGCAAGAGATATTCAAGAGCCAGATATGGAAAAAGAAGATTATCATCTTCAGATTATAGTAAAAGGAAGAATTGAGGAATACTTATTTCATTATATTACTGAAAGATTTTTTAGGTCTTCTGAAAACGGCAAAGAAGAATGGGGAACTAAAGAAGAATTGTATCTCAGAAAAATAAGCACTCAGCCGCCAAAAATCTGGGACGCTGCAGTTAGGTTTCAAGGAGAAAATATGCTAAGAATCCTCGACGATAAAAATATTCCGGAAGCTAGAATAAAAACATTGAGAGATTATATTGTTTCAAGATTAAAAAGAGAAGTTCCAGATATTTATAACTTAATGCGAATTACCCCCTATACAAAAAACTAAAATATTACATTATTTGTATGTAATCCCCCAAACATATTCATATCCTCATCGGAAACTAATCGTCTCAATGAATCGCGGATTACTACCCCTACACTTCCCAAATCAATATTTTGGCTTCTTAACTGAGCTTCCATCTCCGGTTGTAATTCTCGAATAGATCTACCCTCGAAAGTTATTTCTCCTGCAGCTCTTTTTACTAAAACCTTATTATAATCCTTGACTCTATTAACCTGATATTCCATCAAAGAATTTCCACTAATACTCTCGCCACACCCCGCACGAGCATATCCTACATAAAGTCCATCTACTTGAACTCCTACTGGAGATAATCTTTGATTTAAGTCGCCCAAAACCAGATTATAAAGAGAGTCACGCATACTCTCCTGGCGCGAAGATTCTATGGCTATTTTAAATTCATCTCCTCCTTGGACAATCTGAGTAGTTCTTGAAGAATAATCTCCGCCATATCTTTCACGCATTGCCAGTGCTAAATCATTATTGAGGGATGTTTTCATATAGTTTGTAGTTCCAGCAAGAGCAATATCAATTTCATTATATTCGGAAATATGGATTTTTTTGGCCAAATCTTTAACATTCTGGAAATTCATCTCTCCTCGATTCCATTGTTCAATTATTAATTTTTGTGCATATGCACGATTGATTTCACCAAATTTCGGTATATCAAATGCAAAAATATGTTCTCCTGATCCTGCAACAACATCGTCAATACTTACGCTTGATGACCTCGGACGAGTTTTAACCGGTCTTACACTAGCGGAAATTTTCATTGCTTCGGTCAGTGCTCTCTGATTTCCATTTCTATAAGCAGTTCTTAAAGAATTATAGATCCTAACTAAATTATTATTTGAACTCTGGGTAATTCCTTGTTGAGCATCGCTAATCCAACTAGTTGATATTCCAAATTCAGAAGGATTTTCTAACTTTCCCAATCCAGAACGAAAATGAGTTATTGAGATAACATCCTCCGTAGAACGTAGACTAGAAGTAATTTGCGTAAGTCCAATTCCAGGATTTTTAGCATATTGGGGAATATTAATTTCAGTAGAACGTAAATCTACGCCAATTTCTTGTTTTATAGAATCAACGGCTTTTGTTACTCTAGTAAACTCAAAAGTTCTTCCATTAATTTGCGTTTCTCCTCGTATAAAACTTAAAAATCCAGGCATATCTGCGCTAGTAAAACCATTCATCTGACTCAAAGTAAATTTAAATTGAGTATTATGACCATAAATTGATGCAGCCTCGATTAAATCCGCAGTATATGCTGAGAGAACTAAATTCGCCCGATGATCCGCTACTAGTCGATTCATTGTTTTAAGCCCAGGTAATTCAAATAATGCGTAGGTTTCTCCTCTTGTAAAAGTAACGCTACTTAAAGCCGGAGGTTGAGGAATATTTCCAGTAAATTTAGCGCTGATTTTCTCAGCAGCCAAATTTGCATTCCTATTTGTTATTGATTCTACTCTGCCACTAGCTTCTCCTGGCTCAACTTTACTTACTTTGATAGCATCATC
>CAYHOV010000003.1:36297-42173 GCA_964358615.1 Candidatus Woesearchaeota archaeon
AATTGTTCTACTCTTACTGTTCCCTGGCTAGTCTCTACTATTCGGGGGGTAGAAGATACGGCATTATCAAGAGAATCAAAAGTCCTTCCAACTCCAGTAAGTATAGCACTCTCGCCATCAGGCAATAATTTCATGACAGTAGTATCTGATGGAAGATCCAATAATTTAAATGCAGGAGATTCAGCAGGACAAGACCGAGGTATATTTACCGGTCGAGGAACAACACCAGTGCCTGCGAGAAATACATTCCCTGCAAAAGCAACGCTACCACCAACTACTTTATCTTGATCTCCTCTAAAAATACCGTCGGAAATCATACTAACAGCATCATAGCCTCCAAATAACACAAGAGGAACTCCTAACTGAGGCACCATTATAACAGCGACGCCAGTAACTGCAAGTGCGGGTAAAGTTGTTGCAGCAGTATAAGCAATCACCTTCGCGCTGGTTAATCCTTCTGAAACATATTTATCAGTACACCGCTCATCAAAACCTGTTCGAGTAGTGTAACTCTCTCTCATATATTCAATAAAAATATTATAATATGCGTCCTCAATGAGGTGGAAAGGAACCATCCACGACGGAAAATAAGAACCCTGCTCAAATTGATTAGATCCAATTGAAGTTAAATACTCTCTGCCCGTAGCAGTATTGCTATCAAACGATGTATTTCCTACAAACAATAAATTTTCATCATAACCTTCTGTTCCATCTTTATTACAATTTCTATCAATATTAAAAGCACAATCTGCCCCATAACCCATAACCGGAGCATAAGGATGAACATCCCTAGAAGTTACATCTTGGTACCCGCCTGCGATCGCTCCATCTTCAGTATATCCGCTCTGAACAAACATTTTTGCTCCAGTATTATAATTTGACCGGTCATCACAATCAGGAAACATTTGTGAGTTAGTACAAAATCCGTCGCCATCCTGATCAGTGCAATAGGGTCTTCCAGTAGAAGGATTATTAATCCTACAATTAGGATCATCTACATCTCTGAATCTAACGCGGAAATCTGTATACCTCAATGTTATCTTCGGTTTTTCTCCAACATTTGTGCAGATATTATCTGAAACAATATAGCCAGTAAAATGATTATTGTCTGCAAGTCCCCAGCACTCCTCCATACTTCCTACCCATTTGTATTTGATTTGGATATCACTCGAATAAGTCCCTTCACGATCAATATATTCACAGCACATTCTCGGCATTTCTATTTGTAAGTCAGAAGTTCTGAATGGTCTCTCTTTTGGAAGTCCAAGTGTTGAAAAAGTTCTGTAGAAATATTCCTCTCCGTCGTTATCCCAACTATCATTACAAGAATCTTTTTTAACACAAGTATATTGAGTATTAGCATTAAAATATCTTTGATAACGATTTAAACCATTATAAACTCCACTATTTGATCCACTACCACAAATCGAATCAGCTAGATATGATGCAAGATTCAATTCTCCATCCAATCCTTCTTTCACAGCATTTTCCGCCATAGGCATACAACCAGGTATAGGAACCATTCTGTAAACTACCTTGAAAGTCATTGGAGCAGGTGTAACAATATCCCAAGTGTTGATACGTTCTCTTAAAACCCGACCACAAAAAGCATCTTTTGATTTATAATTCAAATGTGAAAAGTCGGGAGTCAAAGCTAAAGCCCCTGGAAAATTCATTGTAGAAATTTCAGAACTCCACGTATCATGTTCCGCACTTCCAGCGGGATAAAACATACATCTTGATTCAGTAATAACTGTTTGACCTCTCGCATTATTTCCAGTAGTTACTGGTTCGCCTTCTAAAATCCAACGACTCTCTCCACTTGACATGACACACATTTCCTCAGGTTTACAAGTCCCTCGACAAGAATCTGCAACAGCAGCGGCATTAACCCTAACTTCAACATAACACGAACCACTCAATGCAGACGCATCTCTAGAATTAGCTACCGTCGCAGTATATCTCGCAGTATAACCTATCGAAGCAGTAGGTGAAAATTGAACGCTGATTATTTTTTTGCTGGAATCGCTAGGATCATTGATAAAAGTAGGATTAAGTACTGAGTAATAGGCTAAAAGATTATTAGCCGCATTCTCACTCACTCCAGAAGTAGTGATTCTAGGAGCAACAGACCACGTCGAAGAACTTAATATCTGTGGAGAAGGAACTCTTATCGTAAAAGTTATCTGCGTCCCAGAATTCACCGTCGTAGAACTTGCAGTCACCGTGCACGTCGGTGCAGCCGGAAGCGTACATTGCATTCCTCTAGCGCAACGTGCAGTATTTGAATCACTCGAAGGATTTGCACAAGTATACGGTTTTCCATTATCACTAGACTGCGAATCATAAAATCCAGAACAGCCTTGGCTTCTTGACTTTAAACTACAATCGTCAACATTAGTATATGCAGGACGATTTAAATTAGTACGAAGATTATCTGGATTGCACAAAGGAAAAGACTGACAACTTGCAGAAGTTCCTTCACAATAACCATTTTCACAAGTACTATCAACCCATATATTATTATTGTTTACATTAGTGCATGTTTGAAGAATATTTGTCGCACTTGATTTACATCTTTTTGCATTCAGGGTAGTGCAGGGATTATGTGTCGTCGCCGTAGGTGTCGTCGTCGGAGAATTACATTTTCCATTCAAACATCCATTCGGACAACTATATGGCTGAGAATTAAGAGCCCAAGTCGGATTATCAGATTCACAAATACCCTCGCAAAGCTTGCTAGAACTTGCTACAGAAGGAGTAGAATCATCACATCGAGTATTAAAATTATCAACGCACTTATCTGTTTTAGCATCGCCGCCCTTGGCCGCAAATCCAGCGACATCATATTTAAAATTACTTAAAGTTCCGCCGTCGCTGTCAGAACATCTTAAAGCAGGAGAATTTGTCGTCGCTGGAGGCGTCGTCGTTCCTCCTCCACAAGTTATACTTGTGATCCTGATATCACAACCACCGCAGTCACGAAATATCGGATTTGCTCCAGGATTAAAAATATAAACAGTTCCTTGGACACTTGTGCTTGCACTTTGTGCAGCCCCGTCTGTTGTGAAGCTAGTTGCCATAGAATTTTGATTATTATTTTTATATTTGCAAAAAGCATCAGCTGCTGCCTGCTGGCTATTGCAATTCCCATCGTAACAGCCATCAATAAATCTCTTCGCACCATTGACCATACAACTTGGAGGATAAACATTCGGAGAAATAGCAGGCAAAGAACTATCACTGGACAAACAACCAGTCACTCCGCTCGTCGCACTTCTCACCGCCGACAACGTCATATCAATTTTTATCGACGATGTTTGATTATCAATACGTGTAGAAGTTCCAGTAAAACGAACACTGTTCAAATTCGGAATATCTGTTGATACACTGTAATTAGCTCCAACAAGATTAAGATTTTTGAAAACTCTTGCTTCATAACTTTCTCTAAGAGTGCAAGTAGTGCCACTTCCAATAATTTTTATCGAAGATATTTGATCATTAAATCCAATTGTTCTCAAATCTCGGATATCACTTGTAATTTTTTTACAAGCCCCTCGGTAATTACTATCATTATATAGATAAACTCCTGTTCCGCTACAAGCATAGAGATTTGTTGTAGTCGTTGTTGTTCTAGTTCCTCGAGCAACACTTTCAGTCCCCCAACTACTAGGGCCAGAACAACGATCACTCGAAGTACTTGGACTATTTACAAATACTGAATAAGCCAAAGTAGTTCTCGCAGAGCTAGTATAATAATTTCTGCACTTATGTAAAACTCCGCCAATACAAGAATACTTACCGCTATTAGCTGAAGTGCAAGTGACTTTAGTATCTTGCATATTATAAGGAGAAGGAAGAGTCACTTGTCCAGTAATCACATTCCCAGTTATAACATTGATCGCAGAGACAATCCCAATCAAAAAAATCCCCAATAAAATTCCGATAATCACGCCTTTTCTCATAGAGAATATTGACAAACATTCTTTTTAAATATTCACTTCTTCTCCAGCTTAAATCCCTTAGGTAAACTCGATTCCAGATCAATGATATATTTTCCCTCTTCAAGCTTGAAGACAATCGGCCTCCTACTCATCAGGCTGACAATATCTATCTCAAATTTCCCAAGATCATCGATTCTCACGCTCTCCAGATCAAGGATGACTGGTTTTTCCTCGTCTTCCAATCCAAGAATATCTCGCACATCTGATTCTATTTTTTCTTTTTCCTGATTCTTCAGATCCAATATATCTAATTTTTTTTCATTTATTTTCTTGAAATCCTCGTCCTTGACATAGAAAAAGAATTTGCCGTTGCATTTTGAGCATCCTTCTAGGATTTCCTGGCTTCCAGAGTCTATTAACTTCCCGCAACGAATACATTGATGTGGCATGATTTTTCAAAGTGGTTAATGTTAATAAAGTTTTTGTATCTCAAAAACCCTCTCGTGTATTCATCCTGAAAATGTAGTTTTTTCGTCGAGTTTTGGAGAGACAAAAAATAAAACTGTAAGTTTTGTTTTCTGTATAAAAGTTTTTGGATAATGGGGGCAATTAATTAGACCCAATAAAATAAGAAAAATTTCCAAAATTTGCTTTACACCAACAAGTCAAGTTCCCATTACTTAATAGTCGGCCGACGACAGTCGACAACTAATAAGAACGAAGTGTAAATTAAATTATGAATAATTTTCTGTGCTCAGAAATTAAAGCAGTAAAGTTACGTCCACATCATAAATGAGGTGGTTTAATTTCTGACATTAATAAAGTTTTGTATGGATTAAATAAATAATAAACTGAGAAGCATTCCCAAGAACATTCCTACAGTGATAAAAGGCATTGCCGGATAGAATTTCTTTTTTTCAGAACGCAATAATAAAAATAATAATCCTCCAAAAGCGCCGAATACTATGAATAACGCCGGCAAGATTCCCATGCTTCTAAGAAAAACGCCTGCAGTTATTATCGGAAATACTATATCTCCTCCTCCGAGAATAGCGATAGGGACTTTTATCTTTGTATTTTTTCTTTTAGATTTTTTCATCCTAGCTATTTTATCTCGGATATTTTTTGTTAAATAAGGGATAAATAATCCTGAAAATATTTTTAATTCATCCATCTGGAACTTGGCCATTTTTTGCATTAACTTCGAACGCCAAACCGCCCACATATCATAGATAGAGATTATAATCAAAAGAATTATTATTGTCCAAATATTGACAATCGGAACAAAGATCGTCGCAATTCCTGGATAAATTAAAACTTCTGTAAAATTATGTAGGATGTAATTTGGCCGATAGGTTTTCAGATAAGCCAAGGGAAGCGAGATTAATAACGCGATTATGGATGAATATTCAAACCTGCCTTTTAAAAACGCATTTATCGTTATTCCCAGAGCCAGAACAACGACGACAAAAAACCAGGCTTTTATTACAAATCTCCATCGATATTTTATAAAAACAAGGATGAGGGTTATTGCAAGAACAAAAGAAGTTATTATAGATATCAAACTCGCTTTTTCATCCTGTTCAGGCGGTTGCATCCCATAGGGAAGTATTTGTTTTTGAGTAATATTTATTTTTTCACCGCTGGTCTGATTATTAACAGTAATTTGTCTATCTGAATAAGAATTGATTACCACAAGTCCCAAAAATTGAGTAATTAAAAAAAGAGATAACAATATAAAAATTATTTTAAATGTGTGTTTCATTTTATCACCTAAAAATATAATACAAAAAGGGTTTTTAAATTATCTGTGCACTTTAAAAAAATTTATTCAAAAATCAAAAAAACAATGAGGCAAAAACTTCAATTTGTCAAAATTGAATGTGTCAGGAACTTTTTAGATATTTTGAAGTTCCTGATCACCTCGGAAAC
>CAYHOV010000004.1:0-37942 GCA_964358615.1 Candidatus Woesearchaeota archaeon
CCAAAAGAACAAAGAAGATTGCATAAACTTGGATGATATAAGAAAAAATCATTTTGCAGAAAAAATTGAATTAAAAAGCTACAAAATTTTAGGGTTAGGTGAAGGATTCAAGGCGACAATCATCGCAAAATCAGCATCGAAGAGTGCTATTGAAAAAATGGAAAAAGCAGGTGGAAAGATTGTTTTACCTGAAATAAAAGAAAAAATAGAGAATAAAATTGAGAAGAAAGTAGAAGGGAAAACAATCGAGAAAAAGAAAGAAGAGAAGAAAGTTGAGAAGAAGAAATAATTATTTTAATGTCTACGGGGTGCATCCGCAAACCTTTAAAAATCATCGATAATAGGATTTATTATGGACTTGAGAAAAATTTTGTATTATCTGCCAGAAGTACGAGCTCCTACTGAAAAAAAGGTAAGTTTTAATATCAAGTTAAAATGGACTTTAATTGTTCTAGTTAGTTTTTTTGTTCTGGCGAATATCCCACTTTATGGCCTTGCGAAATCTTCTCTAGACAGGTTTGAGTATCTTGCGATTTTACTTGGAACAGATTTTGGTTCGATTATCAGTTTAGGTATTGGACCTATTGTCATGGCTTCGATCATCTTGCAGTTACTGGTGGGCTCTGGAATTCTCAGCATCGATATAAAAACTCCTGATGGAAAGAAATATTTTCAGGGTCTGCAAAAATTATTGACATTTGCATTCATACTTTTTGAAGCAATGGTCTATGTTTTTATGCAAGGTCTTGCGGCACAGCCCGGATATCAGAGCATGGTAATATTTCAATTATGTATTGGCGGTCTTTTGATTGTATTGATGGACGATGTAGTCCATAAATGGGGATTTGGTTCCGGAGTCTCTCTATTTATCGCTGCAGGCATTGGTTGGAGATTATTTGCAGAGTTGTTCCAATTTATTGGGCCGCAGGGAACATTAAATTCTTCGGGGCAAGTTTTAATTTTTATAACCTCTTTAATCAATGGAGATCCGAGCGGTGCTGGTTCTGCTTTGATGACTATCCTCGTTAGTGCATTATTATTTTTAGTTGTTGTCTGGGCTCAGTCGCTTAAAGTCGAAATTCCATTGTCATTTGATCGAATTAGAGGCTACGGAGTAAGATGGCCATTACAATTTTTTTATGCTTCGGTTATTCCAGTTATCTTAGTATCTGCGCTAATTGCTAATCTGCAATTGTTTGCTTCATTGCTAGAAGGTTGGCTTGGACATGCGACAATTCTTGGAGGATTTTCACAGGGAACTCCTGTCTCGGGTTTTGCATTTTGGATCCATTCTACTCCAATATTACCGATGCTGTTTAAGGGAAGTTTTAGGGCAATTTATTTATTGCAGGGGCTTGGACATGTTTTATTCTATACAGTATTCTCAGTCATCTTTGCATTATTTTGGGTCCATACATCGGGAATGGATGCAGGAAGCCAGGCAAAAAATATAATGTCCAGTGGATTGCAAATTCCCGGATTTAGAAAAGATGAACGAGTCTTAGAATCAATATTGAACAGATATGTAACGCCATTGACAGTGATGGGCGGGGCTGCAATAGGAATTCTAGCCTCTGTATCTGACCTATTGGGGGCAATGGTTGGAGGAACCGCGATTTTATTAGCCGTAATGATTTTGTATCAATTATATCAGAATGTTGCTCAGCAACATGCTGTCGATATGCATCCTGCACTAAAGGGGATGTTTGGTGGATAATTATTAATCAGTTAGTTTATATACTTAAAATAAATAAAATAAGATAAGGAAAAAATGTGCATAAAAAGAGAGACTTCATTAAAAAGTATTTTAATTATAGCTATAGCAGGAATTTTATTTTCAGGTTATCTAAGTTATAGTGAATTGTTTAGGAGAATTTGCGTTTTTGGTGGCTGTTCTAATTTATTCGGCTTACCGGTTTGTTTTTATGGTCTGATTATGTATCTTGCAGTTTTCACATTGGCTTTGTTGGGATTAAGGAGCAAAAAATGATAGAATTAATACAAACATATCCAAAAATTTTTATTGTTGTTTTTGCAATAGCAGTCACACTTTTTTCTACGATTGTCACAAAATATCTGACAGACCAGGAACATATGAAAGCAATGAAATCCCGTCAGAAAGAATTACAAGAAAATAGTAAAAAACACAAGGATAATCCTCAGCTGATGATGGAAATCCAGAATGAAATGTTGGAGATCACTATGAAAATGATGAAATCTAGTTTTAAGCCCTTGTTTGTGACGATGATCCCATTACTCATAGTTTTCTATTGGATGAACAATACTTTTGCTCCATTAGTTCCTGGAAAATGGTGGATTTTTCCGACGTGGATCTTGTACTATATCATTTCGAGCATTGCAGCAAATATGATCTTTAGAAAACTTTTGAAAGTAGCTTAATCCAATAATATAGAATATTTTAAATATCACTCTCGACAAGATTAATCATGTTATTGATAAAAACTATCGTAAAAAAGAGTAATATTCACGGCCAAGGACTTTTTGCAGATGAAAATATAAAAAAAGGCCAAGCTATGTGGAAATTCAATAATATTCTTGATAAAAAGATAGGCAAAAAAGAATTTGCTAAACTTCCTGCACTTGTAAAACAGTTTGTAAAATATTATTCCTATCTTAATCGTCAAAATGAATATGTTCTATGCGGAGATGATGCAAGATATATCAATCATTTGGACAAACCTAACACCGAGGATAAAATTTCAAAGCAAGATAGAATAAATGGTGATGAAGGAATAACTGTCGCGGTTAAGAATATTAAAAAAGGAGAGGAGATAACGAGTGCATATTTGTATTTTGATAAAAAAGGTAATCCAAAATATCTTATTTAGAAAATTTTGCAAAATACAAACTCTCATTTAAGATTAATTTTTATCAAGTTCTTGATTGACTAAAAAATCAGCGTGAGAAATAAATTTATCTTCTCTAGACGTATTTGAGAATTTTATTTTTCGGTCATTTAGCAGTGGATCTATTTTATTTTTTAGCTCTTGAAGATGGGGAACTTTTATTTTATATTGGCCATTCAATTGCCTTATTACAACTTTAGAATCAGAGATAATCTCCAACTCATTTTCTTTTATCGCTTGAAGGGCCTGAATTATTGCATTATATTCTGCTTCATTGTTGGTAGCTATGCCTAAAAATTTTGAGTGTTCTTTTATAATCTTATTATCACGAACTGCGACAAAAGCACAGGCGGCTTTTCCTGGATTTCCGCGGCTTCCACCGTCGGTGTAAACGGTCAGCATATTAAAATCTGGATAAATTCCCCTTGGCTTTTTTAATAAATTTATCGTAGGAGAGTGTACCAAATTCAGAAACAACACGGTGGATAAATTTTTTCTCTACTAGATCAAAAGCAGGATTTAGAACATAAATATTTTTTTCACGTTCATCCCAGACTTCTCGGCCCGAACGAAACTCGAGTTTTACATGATTTGAATATTTAAGAGATATTCCGCAGGAGTAGGATGGGATTTTATAGAGTGATGCAAATTTTGCATAGAGAGAAGTTCCTATTTTGTTCACAGGACCCCTATCTGTGAATGCGTCTGATCCGAATAAAAATAAATCGCATTTTCTCAGTGAATACTCTGCTGCTGAATCTGGCAGATGAATCACTTTTATTCCTGCTTTTGCTAATTCTTTTGCAGTCTGGCGGCCCTGGAGAAGTGGATCGGTCTCGGTATTATAAACAACAAAATTCTTTTTTTGCTTTTTTGCTTTTTTTAATATGTTGATTACTGTCGAAGAATGGCAGTGAGTAAAAACATTCACGTTATTTTTTATTAAACTTGAACCATATTTTACTATTTTATCGTCGGATATTTTAATGTAAGAAATTATTTTTTTGTAAGCGATTCGGGGATTTTTTGACTTAAGCAAAAAATTTATTGAATTTTGCATCAGGGGTTCTGTTGGTCTTGTGGCAAAGATTTGTTTTGCTGATTCCTCGGAAGGATCGAGAAGAAAGGCTTGCATTCCAGCGAGGGCGATAGCTCGGGCTCCTTGTATTTTTATATCTTTTATATTTTGGAGAATTTTTTCGAACCTCTTCATATTTAGATAATGTAATTGGCATATAAAAGGTTTGCGAACCTGAAACATTTAAAAATAGAGATTAATATACACAGAGATGATTGAAATTCTGGTGAGTCCAAAAAATGCAGAGAGGCGTCCTTGGCAAATGTTTATTGTGGGATTATTTTATGCAAGTATTTCACTACTGCTGGTAACTTTTGTTTTTGCTAAAGATTCTGTACTCAGTCAGTATGGGGGAATTTTAATGGTCACATTTACAGTCATGTGCTCGATGCCATTTATGTATTATCTGATTAAATTTGAAGAAGGTAAAGACATAGAAATAAGCAAAAGTGGCAGATTAATAAAAGAACATAGCCGAGCTCTAGAAGCATTAATGTGGTTATTCGTGGGTTTTGTTGTAGCTTTTTCTTTTTGGTATTTGGTTTTCCCAAATTCTGTTTCAGTCAACTTCAATGCGCAAATAAAAGTCTTCTGCGCAATAAACAGCCCCCAAGCATTTGATTCTTGCATAGAACAACACGGTTTATCTGCAATAACTGGAGGAACCACCAAAGAAGAGATACTAATGAATATTTTTGCTAATAATGTTTACGTCTTAATGTTTACATTATTATTTTCTCTTTTATTTGGGGCGGGGGCGATTTTTATATTAATTTGGAATGCCTCGGTAATTGCTGCGGCCGTGGGAATTTATGCTAAACAAAATTTAGCAATGTTGCCAATGGGATTGGCAAGATATATGGTCCATGGAATTCCGGAAATTGCAGCCTATTTTGTAGGGGCTCTGGCAGGAGGCATTATTTCAGTAGCAGTTATAAGGCGAGATTTAAAAGGAGAAAGGATGTGGAGGATTTTAGAGGATTGTCTACTTTTGATAATCATCTCTATAGTTATCTTATTTTTGGCGGCACTTGTTGAGGTTTATATAACACCACAATTATTTTAAATGGTGAAAATGATATTTTTTAATGGTAATCTTCAATTGCAAGTATTGCGGGTATAGTATTGAAAGAGAAAGTCTTCCAAAGAAATGCCCTTACTGCAGCAGAGAGAAAGCAATGGATAAAGAATCCAATGCTGAAGATCTTCTTTCTGATGTATAAAAAACAATAAAATGGATGAACAGAATCAAGAAATTGTCGAAGAGAGAAAGAAAAAGGCCTTGGCTTTTTTTAAGAAAAGCTGGGTAGTTCTATTTTTAATTGCAGCCATAATGTTTGGGGTCTATATTAGAACTATGCCGATGACAGATCACGGCGGCAAACCGGGATTGTGGGATGTTTCTACAAATACGTGGACGTTGGGGCCAGATTTAGATCCTTGGCTATTCACGCGTTATGCAAAAACCATTATCGAACAGGGTTCACTTCCTGAGAAAGATACAATGAGATATGTTCCTCGGGGTTTTGAGACTTCGACAGAATTGCAGATGGTCTCTTACATGATTGTCCTAGTCTATAAAATCATAAATGTCTTCGGAGACTATAATGTTTATTTTGCAGCAGATATAATGCCCGTAATATTTTTTGCCCTAACAATAATCTCTTTCTTTTTATTTGTCAGAGAGATTTTTATAAGAAAAGATGAAGACTTAACAAAAGCAAATATCATCGCAATAATCTCGACGATATTTATGATCATCATACCTGCTTTTTTATCGAGGACTCTAGCAGGCATCCCTGAAAAAGAATCAGTAGGTTTCTTTTTTATGTTCTTATCTTTTTATTTGTTTTTGAAAGCTTGGAAATCTGAAGGATTAAAAACTGCAACAATCCGGGGAATGTTAGCCGGAATATCGACGGCTTTGATGGGATTAACCTGGGGGGGAGTAAGCTATATATATGTCTCTGTTGGTGTCGCAGGATTTATCGGATTTATCTTAAATAAATTCCATAAAAAAGAAAAAATGATCTATGCTTCATGGATCATCGTCGCAATTATAACTACCTTGACGTTTACAAATAGATTTTCATTAAAGGGATTTTTAACAGGAACAGATACAAGCTTAGCTTTTTTTGTATTATCAATATTAGTAATAGATACGATTTTATGGAAAACAAGAATACATTTGAAATTGGGACTAGAGAAACTTAAAATCCCAAAAAATATAACTTCTATAATTATTTCTTGTTTATTATTGATATTACTTGGTTTGATATTTTTGGGCCCAAGTTATTTTACTGAAAAATTGCAAATGGTAAATCAGATGATGTTCAAACCGATTACTGGGAGATGGGGCATGACGGTAGCTGAAAATAGGCAGCCTTATTTCACAGAATGGGGAGCGAGTTTTGGGCCATTTATAAAAAATATTCCGATATTGTTCTGGTTATTTTTTGCAGGATCTGTAGTATTGTTCAGAAAAATGTTGAATAAAATTGAAAGCAAAGATGCGTGGATCTTGACTGGATGTTATGTATTATTCTTTTTTGGATTGGTATTCTCGAGATATGCACCTCACCCAAGTTTATTCGACGGAGAAGATTTCATAAGCAAGGGAGTTTATTATGGGGCTGCAATTTTACTAATTGGGATGATTATCTATTATTTTATTAAATATCATCGAGAACAGTTAACGGGATTTGAAAAAATAGAATTTGAGTATTTATTGCTCTTATCGGTATTTGTTCTGTGCTTATTCACGGCTAGAAGTGCAGTTAGATTGATTATGGTTTTAGCTCCGATAGCGCCGATCTTTGTAGCATATCTTATTATGGAAAGTCTAGAAAATTTTAAAAAAGTAAAAGATGAAACTTGGAAAATTGTCTTTGGAATTATTTTGATTATACTGATTGCATTAAGCCTATTTATTTTTGTACAATATTATAAGGAGATAAAGGCAGAGGCCTATGCGATGGTGCCTTCTTACTATAATCAGCAATGGCAAATGGCAATGAATTGGGTAAGAAATGGTACTCCTTCTGACGCGGTTTTTGCCCACTGGTGGGACTATGGATATTGGGTCCAGAGTATCGGCAATCGAGCAACTGTCACGGACGGCGGAAATAATATTGTGTGGTGGAATTATCTATCTGGACGATTGGTCTTAACTGGGGATAATCAAAAAGATTCTCTGAATTTTTTATATAGTCATAATGCTACACATCTTTTAATCGATTCTTCAGATATTGGTAAATATGGGGCTTTCTCGAGTATTGGAAGCGATCAGAACTATGATCGGTATTCTTGGATTCCTGTAATGGTCTCTGATGATAAACAAATTGTAGAAACGTCAACAGGAATAAAAAGAATTTACCAGGGCGGCTATGGGCTTGATGAAGATTTAATTTATTACCGTAATGAAACAAAAATATTTTTACCTGCACAAATGGCAGGAATTGGTGGAATAATTATTGAAATAACAAAACAAAATGGAAGCTCTGCATTTAAACAACCTGAAGCTATCTTTGTCTATCAAAATCAGCAATATTCAATTCCGATAAGATATGTTTATTTCAATAACCAGTTTATTGATTTTAATGGTGGAATAAATGGGACTGTGTATATCATACCAAGGGTTGTGCCTAGTGCCGGATCTGTGCAAATCGATAGTATGGGTGCTGCAATATTTATTTCTCCGAGGGTGATGCGGGGATATCTTGCTCAGAAATATCTTCTTAATGACCCTTTTAAAAAATTCAATAATTTTAATCTAGTCCATACAGAACCAAATGTTATTGTCAATAGCTTTAAGAATCAAGGACAGGATTTAGGAGATTTTGTATACTACCAGGGATTGCAGGGACCGATAAAAATTTGGGAAATCAACTATACTGGAAAAGAGGAAATTAAGCAAGAATTTTTAGATACTGATGCCCGCAAGTATATTAGCTGGGAATTATAAAGAAATTGCTAAAAGGCCACAATTTCTAATTTCAATTTTTGACGAGAAAGTCAAACCCAAAAATTCCAATAGAGAAGTTTACAAAATCTAAAGAGAATTTTGCAAAAAATAAGAAAGTCAAAATTTCTAACGAGAACTTTGCTGATATTTCCTTCGGAAATCACAATCTTGCAAAGTTCTCTAAACTTCTCTAATGAGAAGCTTGAAAATCCTTAAATTGGCGAGATTCAAACTTCTCTGTAAGATTTAAAAGTAGCATATTTCTAATTATTTCATGGAGAGTGTTTTAATTTTATCCGCCATAGTAAGTCTCTTATTGAGCATGTTCTTCTTGCCGAAATGGATAAAAAAATGCAATCAGGCAGGATTATTATGGGAAGATATGAATAAGTATAAGCATCCAAAAAATGTTGCTGCTTCTGGCGGAGTCATCGTCATAATGGCATTTATATTGGGCATTTTATCTTATATCGCAATCAGGACATTCATAATGAATGACACCGACGGAATAACTATAAAAATTTTTGCATTACTTGCTGTTGTTCTAATCTTAGCGATTGTGGGACTTGTAGATGACTTGTTGGGCTGGCATCATGGAGGATTATCTGTCAAATTCAGAATATTTATGGCATTTGCAGCAGCAATACCTCTTGTAGTAATCAATGTAGGCTATCACAAAATGAATGTCCCATTTTTGGGATTAATTGATTTTGGATGGATCTATCCCTTGTTCCTTATCCCATTGGGAATTGCGGGCGCTACTACGACGTACAATATGCTAGCGGGTTTTAATGGATTAGAAGCTGGGCTTGGGATAATCATCCTCTCTTTCTTATCTTTCGTAGCCTATGCTACTGGAAATTCTTGGCTGGCACTAGTTGCAATAATAATGGTCGCATCATTAATTGTATTTTATTTTTATAATCGTTTTCCTGCAAAAGTATTTCCAGGAGATATTTTAACATATGCTATCGGGGCGCTGATTGCCTGCATGGCTATACTCGGCAATTTTGAGAAAATTGCGGTTTTTGTTTTTATACCGTATATTATTGAGACTGTCTTGAAAGTGCGTGGAAAATTAAAAAAACAATCCTTCGGGATCCCAAATAAGGACAATAGCTTAGAAATGCCCTATGATAAAATTTATGGGATGACTCATCTTTCACTACTTATATTAAAAAAATTCAAAAACAAAGTCTATGAAAAAGATGTTGTCAGATTCATATTAGCATTTGAAATATTGCTCTGTATTTTGGCCCTGATTATTTTTAGGGAGGCGCTATTTATATGAATAGGTTTTTTTCAAATATGATCAAAAGCGAACTTGCTCGAGCTAGTTTGATTTTATTGATACTGACATTTATTGGAAATTTTTTGAGTTATTTATTTCAGTTCATAATGGCCAGAATGCTCGGGCCTGCTGATTATGGGACTCTCGCAGTATTAACCAGCATTGTGGCAATATTTGGCCTCCCCGCGATATCTATCCAAACAGTAGTCTCAAAATATACGACGAGATTCAATGTCAAAAAAGAATATGGCAAGATCCATGGAATGTTAAAATATCTTATAAATCGTGTTCTGATCATCTCAATGATATCCTTCATAATATTTGCAATTATCGCGTGGCCATGGGCAAAATATCTAGAAATGCCCTATTGGCTATTGTTAATAGCTGGACTGTATCTCTTCGGCGCTTTCCTATACCCGATTACTGCGGGAATTTTACAGGGACGTAAAAAATTCAATCTATTGGGAATAAGCTTCATGATAAATTGCTTATTTAAACTCATAAGCGCGATTATTTTAGTAAGTGTTGGTTTTAGAGTTTATGGAGCAACTGCGGGATTTGCAATAGGTGTTTTCGTTTCGTTTATTTTAATGTTCTTATTAATGAAAGATGTTAGAAAAGTAAATCCTATAATTGAAAAAGTTCCTTTGTTCACTAAGCAGAGCAGTTATCCTTTTTTTGCAATGTTGTTGATTGTATTCATATACAGCAGCGACGTAATTTTTGCAAAAGTATTTTTCTCTGCAGAAATGGCTGGACAGTATTCGGTTTTATCGATGATCGGCAAGATAATATTATTTGTAATAATGTCAATATGCACTGCCATGTTCCCAATAAATTCTGAAAAATTTGAACAAGGAAAAGAAACTCGAGGAGTATTCACTAAAGCGTTTGGATTGTCTTTGGGTGTTGCACTAATCGGAATTCTTATCTCCTTATTCTATCCCTATGGGACTATCAAACTATTATTTGGAGAACAATATTTACAAATATACTCTTTGCTAATCTATGTTGTCTTAGCGTTTAGTTTTATTTCATTACTAACCCTCCTAATCTTCTATAAATTGTCTATAGAAGAGATAGGCAAAAAAGATATTATTATACTTGCATTGTTTTTTATACTTGAAATTGTCTTATTTTTTGTGTTCAATAAGGATATCGGAGAATTTAGTAAGGGATTTATGATATCTACATTAATATCATTTATTGGAGGACTAATATTATTTAACCATGGAAAAAAATCCTGAGATGTCTGTGATCATGCCGATGTATAATGCAGAGAATATAGTCGATAATCTTAAAGACGTAATAAAGGATCTTGATAGTTTAAATTTTAGTTATGAGATAATCTTGGTAAATGATGGCAGCACAAATAACTGCTATGAAGAGGCAAAAAAGTTCAAAGATAAACGAGTTAGAGTCGAGTGTTATAAAAAAAATCAGGGAAAGGGTAATGCGTTAAAATATGGCCTGAATTTTGCAAAGGGAGAATATGTAGCATTTCTCGATTCTGGCGGAGATCTTGATCCAAAACAATTGAAAAATTTTCTTAGAATCATGAATCAGGAAAAAGCAGATATTGTCGTCGGCAGCAAGAGACATCCGGAATCAAAAGTATACTATCCATTATTTAGAAAAATTATGAGCAAAACCTATCGAATAGTCAACAAAATATTATTCAATCTTGATGTCAAAGATACTCAGGTCGGGATAAAATTATTCAAGAAAGGGGTGCTAAAACAAATCATGCCGAAGATCCTTGTAAAGAGATTTGCGTTTGATCTTGAGGTACTTGTCGTCGCTACCAAACTAAAATTTAAAATAGTGGAAGCCCCTATTGTCTTAGAATATCAATTTAAGAGCACAATCAATCCAAAAGCGGTATTTCTCATATTGCTGGATACTGCGGCGATATTATATAGACTAAAGATACTAAGATGGTATGATAAAAAATAAAATGAAAAATCCAAAGTTTTCGATAATAATACCTGTAAAAGAATTCAATGAATACTTAAAAGAGTCAGTGCCAATAATGCTTAATCTAGATTATAAAAAATTTGAGATAATAATCCTGCCGGATGAGGATAAAGAAATTCCTATATACCTGAAAAATGAGAAAATAAAAATTATTGAAACTGGAAAAGCGAGCCCTGCGATTAAGAGGGATATCGGTGCAAAAAAAGCAAGTGGCAAGTATGTTGCATTTATCGACGATGACGCTTATCCAAAAAAAGATTGGTTAGCTGTTGCAGAAAAATTATTTAATGGAAAAAAAGTTGCTGCTCTCGGCGGGCCAGGAATAACTCCTGAAAGCGATAAATTAACTGCAAAAGCGTCTGGATTAGTTTTTGAAACTACATTTGGATGCGGCGGATATAGCTATAGATATAAACCTGCAAGAAAATCATTTTATGTTGAAGATTTTCCCTCGGTAAACTTAATAATTGAAAAAAAAGCGTTTCTGGATGTCGGAGGATTTGCAAGTAAATTCTGGCCAGGAGAAGATACAAAATTATGCTTGGCCTTGATAAATAAGGGATACAAAATCTGGTATTCTAATGAATTAATTGTTTATCATCATAGAAGGCCGGGAATAATGAAACATTTGAACCAAGTAGCAAGTTATGGAAAACATCGAGGGTATTTTGCTAAAAAATTCCCAAAAACTTCAAGAAAATTGCAATATTTTGCACCTTCAGTATTCTTGCTAGGAAATATTGGGCTAGCAATCTTATCGCTGTTAAACCCATTATTTTCCACTGTCTGGGTGGCACTACTGCTCATCTATTTTATTTTAATAACCTTAGATGTATTTAGCAAAACAAATAAACCAGTATTGGGCTTTTTAACTATTATTTTAGTATTTTTAACGCATCTATGGTATGGGGCAGGATTTATACGAGGAATTTTTACTAAGGATTTAAAATCTAAACTAAGATAAAAGTATGGAAAAGCTTTTTAATCGTTATTTTTTAATAATAAAATGAAAGTATTATTTTTAAGCCCGCCCCAGGAAGATAAAATGTTTCCGTCGTTAGGAATTGCATATGTTGCGGCTATGCTGAACAAGAATGGCCATGAAGCAGCCATAAATGATGGAGCAGGAGTTTCTCAAGAATATATGCTTAAATCTGCTAAAAAAATAAATCCTCAAATTGTAGGCCTCACTATGAATACTACAAATAGATTTGAAGTTCTTGATCTAGCTAAAAAAATTAAAGATCTATTGAAGATTCCAATTATTTTGGGAGGCCCACATCCTTCTTTATTGCCGGATCAGCTATTGAAAAACTATCCTTTTGTAGATTTCATCGTAAGAAATGAGGGAGAGTATTCTACTCTGGCATTGATTAATGCATTAGAACAAAAAAAAGATATTAAAAATGTTAAAGGAATCTCCTACAGAGAAAAAAATAAAATAATCCATAATCCTCCTGCAAAAATTATTACTAACTTGGATGTTCTTCCTTTTCCAGAATGGAAATTCTTTGATTTAAAAAAATATGGAAAACAAATAGAATATCCCCCAGAATATAGGGATTATCCGGTTGGAAGCATAATCAGCTCAAGAGGCTGTCCGTTCAGCTGCACATTTTGTTCTTCGAGCCAACTTTGGGGACATAAGATCAGGTATAGAAGCGCTAAAAATGTCGTTGAGGAAATAAAGATGCTCTATAATCTGGGAATAAGATTTTTTGTCTATAACGACGATAACTTTACTGCAGATAAAAAAAGAGCGATTGAAATATGCAAACTCATGATTAAAGAAGGACTGCATGAAAAAATGGGCTGGCAATGCCGAGCAGAAGTAAATATGATGAATGATGAAATACTTGAATTGATGAAAAAGGCCAACTGTAATATGATTGAGTTCGGAGTAGAAGATTGCAGCCCTGAAGGATTAAACTGGTTTAGGAAAGGCCATATGCATGGCCAAGTCAAGAAAGCATTCGAGTTATGCCAAAAACATGGGATAAAAACAAAAAGTTATTTCATTATTGGAGGAGACCACGAAACAAAAGAAAATATCAAGAGAAAAAAAGAATATATCGAAGAATTAAATCCAGACATAACTACTGCTTCAATATTGCTGGCTTATCCGGGAACTGAGATCTATGAAATTGGAAAAAAGAAAGGATTGTGGGATGATGAAGTATGGCTTACTAAATGCATTGGCGAAAAATTTCACAGCTGCGCCCCGATATATACTGGGCCAAATGTGACTTACCAGGATTTATTTGCGGCTTCGGCCGATATAAACTATTGGTGGGGAAAGAGGAAAGGACAGTATACAATCAAAGATAATATAAAAATTGCGTTAGATATGCTCAGAAAAGGAGACATAAAGAAACTTATCACCATGAGTTTTGCAGTAATAAAACAAAACATAATCAAATAATGGAATTTACAATAATTCTTCCCACATATAATAATGAAAAAACAATAGAAGAATGTCTAGAAAGTATTTTTTCTCAAAGATACCCAAAAAAAGAATTTGAAGTGCTTTTTATCGACGGTGGAAGCAGCGATAGAACGCTTGAGATTGCAAAAAAATATCCAGTCAAGATATTAAAAAATGAAAAAAGAAATGAAGAGGCTGCGAGAATCCTTGGAATCAGAAAAGCTAAAGGAAAAATATTGGGTTTTGTTGATGCTGACAATGTTCTTGTCGGAAATGACTGGATAAAAAAGATGCTTGAACCGTTTAAAGATAAAAATATTTCTTTTGCCGATACGCTTTATTTTGGTTACAGAAAAACTGACTCAATAAAAGTCAGATATCAGGCTTTAATCGGAGGGGATGATCCGATAATCATGTATCTGGGAAGACATTCAAGATGGTCGTATATCTCAGATAGTTGGACTGATTGTGATCATCAAGATAAAGATTATGGAAACTATTTTTTATCAGAATTTCTAGACAAAAATAAAATACCTCCGATGGGCTCAAATGGTTTTCTTGTCAGGACAAACATTGCTAGAAGACTTGTCAAAGATTCTTTTATTCACTCTGATTTTATATTTGATTTAATAAACAAAGGATATAATTGTTTTGCAAAAGTCAAGACAAGTATTGTGCATAATCAACCAAAATTTTTTGCAAATAAAGCTCGGAGAATAAAAAGAAGAATAAATAATGAGATAAAAATAAATTATAACTATGGCCTCAGAAAATGGGACCTAATCAAGACAGGAATCTATATCTGCATAATCTTGCCAGTTTTCTATGACGCACTAAGGGGCTTTATAAAAAAGCCTGACTTGGCTTGGATTTTTCATCCAATTGCTTGTTTTGGAGAGTTATTTCAATTTGCATACTATAATATAAAAAGCCAGTTTTTCTTAAAAGTGTAATATGGTAAAAAAACTTAATCTGGGAAGCGGTACAGATCACAAACAAGGATGGGTTAATCTAGATCATAATCGTCGCTATAAAGCAGAAGTTTATCATAATCTTGATAAGTTTCCGTATCCTTTCAAGAATGAAGAATTTGATTATATTTATTGTTCACATGTACTTGAACATGTAGATGATTTGTTTAAAACACTCAAAGAATTATTAAGAATCATCAAGAAAGATGGAATAATCCATCTAAGAGTTCCTCATTTTTCAAATGGGACGGGATATAATGACTTGGGCCATAAAAGATTTTTTGGGTGGTTTACATTTGATCAAATGGTGATTGAAGATTATTATCAAAAAAATATAAATTTTAAGATAATCTCGAAAAGATTCAACTTCCTGTCGGAGAATCATAAAATAATTAATTTTATTTTCAGCTGGATATTCAACATCCTGCCAAAAAGATTTTATGAAAGATTTTTATGCTGGATTTTTCCGGTTGGGGAAATTGAGATATTCTTAAAAAAGAACTAATTAGGAATAATCATACGATACGGGTCTATTGGCATACCTGTGATATTTTCTGGCCTTCCAAAAACCCAACTACAATTGACTCTTGAAGCGTTTATAACGGGATATGAATTAAATTTATAGATGATAGCCATTGGCCGATTATCTCTAAAAAATACTTTTATAGGAACAAGAGATTCGTTATGTCTCGCCGGATAATCAAACATGTATGGTGGAGTAAATGCGGGTTCCCAAGGATGTAAAATCATATAATCTGGTTTTATCCTAACAAGTTTGCATTCAAATTCTGTCTCGTTGAAAATAGTTTTGTAACTTGTGGCAGTCTTTTGGCCTTCAGCAGTCAGCGCGCCAGTCACTTGTTCTGCTAACTCTGTACCAACAAAGAAATCATAGGTTCGTCGATGAGAATAATAACTATTCTGCACAATAGAAGCACCAATTATTTTTGAATTTTCCGGAGTATTATATCTTATCCAGAGACCCGTATCCATAACTTCTTTATAGCTGTCTAATTTTACTTTAATCAACTGATCTGCATGATTCAATTGCTGATATCCTACAAATCCAAGAATAACAAAAATAAGAGTTATTCCAATAAATTTATGATAAGCTTTGGTAAACTCTGCTATTTTCTCGAGACCAAGTGAAGCAAAGATAAAAATTGGAGGCATCCAAAGAAGTATCCATCTATCGCTTCCACTTTTCATCACAAAAACAAAATATATCACTTGGAAAAATAGCCAGACCATCAAAAAAACATATCTATTCGAGGATTTATCTTTTTGTTTAATAAAAAGATCGAACCCTACAAGCAGATTAAAAATAGAATAGGCCATCCCTGCTAAAAACAAAATCGTCAGAGGCCAACCAATAAACTCGGGAATATAGCTAAACAAAAACCAGGCAGGCTTATCGAAAGTTATTGTCGCTTTTGTAGAGTATACTGCTGCTGCAGGAAACCAGGAGCCGATGGTCATTTTGTTGAAAACAAAAAATGGAATTAAACAAATTATGCCGATTACTCCGGCGATCCAACTTGTTTTATCCAAGAAGAATTTATGTTTTTTAATTAAGATAATATACAAGATTATAGAAATTGTTAAGAATGCTGTCGGAAATCTTGTCAAAAATCCCAAAACTCCAAATATAATCAAAAAATAAAATCCTTTTGGCTTTTCATTTTTTTCATAGTACTCCCAAAAATAGTAGACAGAAATAAGTGCGAACATCATCGCAGGAATATCTGTCATGAATCTAAGGCCATAAAATTGAATTACCCAATAAATGCTCGTCAAATAACCTGCAATCAATCCAACTTTTTTATTAAACAAACTCGAAACGAGAAGATATGTAAATAGGACCAAAAGAATTGAGGGAATAATCTCGGTTGCAAATCTCATCACTGACTCGGGAATGTTAAAATAGATAAACGGAACCCAAACTAAAGACATCAAAGGCGGACGCATCGAAAGGAAGTGGCCCCACCATTCAGGAGTCTCAGAAGAGGGCAATGCAAATTCTTTTGCAAGAGCCAGGTAATCTCCTTCATCCCACCAGGTCGGCTGATTATAAGTAATAGAAAAATAATACAATCTTATTATAACTGTAAAAACCATCAAAAGCAAAAAGAAAAAATTTAAAGGATCCTTGAGCCAGATTTTAATCTTTTCTTTTCTTTCTTCAATATTCTCCGGATTATCCATATATTTCTTAGATAAACAAGATTTATAAATATAAACTTTTTATTGGGTCTATGGAAAAAGAAAATATTCTAATGAAGGATATTTACAAGAAAAAAGTAACAAAAAATGTATTCAGATATAAATGGATATATGAAAATTTTTTAAAAGGAGTCCACGAAAAGAAAATTCTTGAAATCGGCGTAGGCGTCGGAGGGATCATCCAATTCTTAAAAAAAGATAATGAAGTCATCGGATCAGAAATATCAGACTCTGCAATAAATATCAATAAAGAACTTGGAATAAAAACAATAAAAATAGACCTAGACAATGGCAAGTTTCCGTTCAAGGACAAATCTTTTGACATCATCATCTTTATAGGAACGATAGAGCATCTGAATAATCCCCAAAACGCAATCAATGAAATAAAAAGACTAATAAGAGACGGAGGTAGAATCTTAATAAGCATCCCTAATCCGCTTACAGGCCATTATCAGATATACCCGGGATTATATACTTATAAATATTTTACAGAATATCTAAAAGTAAATAATTTTAAGGTAGTCTCTTTCAAAAAATATGGCATAAGGCCGCCTCTCTATGATATATTGATGAAAAGAAGATCATTCAATAAAACAGTGAACAATCAAACAGAAAATATGGCTCTGGGAAAATTTGTTTACAGACTCTCAAATGGTATCTTTAAATTAAAACCAAAAAGATTTGGATGGAGCTGGATTTTTGAAGTCCGTTATCTCGGCGATAACAAAAAATATGAAGAATTTATAAAAGAATTCAGTTCTGTATATTAGTATGAAACCAAAAATATTATTAATAAATCCTTCTTTAACGGGATTGTTCAGCGCAGGCATCGGTACTGTAAAAGTTCCTCTGGGGCTTGCATATATTGCAGCATATCTTGAAAAATATGGCTATGAAGTAAAGATAATCGATTGCGTGGCCAATTATGAAAATGTAAAACACATAAAAAATGACATATATAGAATCGGACTTTCGGAGGATAGACTCGCCCAATCAATCAAAGAATATAATCCTCAAATCGTCGGTATAAGCTGCAGTTTCACGATCTATGAAGAAGACAGTTTTAGGATTGCAAAAATAGTAAAAGAAAATTCTGATGCTCTTGTCGTCGTCGGGGGGGCTCATTCTTCTGCGAATCCCGAATCGGCATTAAAATGCAAAGATATAGACTTAGCAGTAATCGGCGAAGGAGAATTAACTTTTCTTGAAATCATAAAAAATTATAAAAATTATAAAAAAATAGATGGCATTGCATTTAGAACAAAGAATGGAGTAAAGAAAAACCATGCACATAAATTTATTAAGGATCTTGATGAAATACCTTTTCCTGCAAGACATCTTCTGCCGATGGAAAAATATCTAAAACATCCTCAAAATTCTATGGCAAATATGAGGGGTCCTACAACAGAGATAATCTCTAGCAGGGGATGTCCTTTCACTTGCATATTCTGCTCAATATGCAGTGTCTGGGGCAGGAAATGGAGAGCAAGAAGCGCTAAAAATGTCGTTGACGAATTAGAACAACTGCAGAAAAATTATGGAATAAGAGAGTTTAGATTTTTCGACGATAATATCTCCTGGAACAAAAAAAGAATGAGCGAAATATGCGATGAAATAATAAAAAGAAAATTAGATATCAGATGGGATACTCCTAATGGGGTAGCGATTGCGACGCTGGATGAAAATATTTTAAGAAAAATGAAACAGGCGGGATATTATAAAATCATTATGGGAATTGAGTCTGGAAGTGAAGAGACATTAAGATTTATGAGGAAACCGGTAGGATTGGAACATGCAAGAAAAATAATAAAAATATGCAACAAATTAGGAATATGGACTTGGTCAACTTTTGTTATCGGCTTTCCAAATGAAACCCGAGAAGAGATCCAAAAGACGATAGATTTCGCTAAAAAATCTGGGTTAAACTTTGTAACATTTTACATTGCTCAACCCTATCCTGGAACAGAAATGTATGAAATCTATAGAAAAGAAGGATTGTTAAAAAAAGGGATCAAAAAAACAAGTACGGTTACGCACACAGAATATGATACTAATTATTTCAAAGCAGAAGAACTAAGAGAAATACAAAAAAAAGCTTATTCTGAATTCATAAAATATCGACTCATATCTTATCTGAATCCGATAAAATTGTATAATGAATTTTTAAACAGGATAAGAAGTTTTGAAGATTTTTTTTATGTTATCCGAATGGGCCTCAATCTTATAGGAAAAGAATACAGCCCGATTTATAAAAAGTAGAAAACCTCAAAAAATTATTTTGTACTTTCTACTCTTACCCATATTTTTTCAAATTTTTTCTGTCTGAGATTAATATCAATGAATATCAGGGCCCAGAGATATAATCTGGAAAAAATCAGGGCAGAGGTATAAAAAAATTCTTTTAATGTCTTTGGATAGGCCAAAACATCGAATATGCCTGAACTCTCTTTTGAAAAAGAACGCATTCTTTCTTTTTCCTCGATGAAATATTTTAATTGATTATATCCCCCTGCAGAACGCTTTTTTTGTTTTATCCAATCATTAAAATTTGTAGGATATTTAACATAAACCAAAGAACTTGGAGAATAAAGGGTTTTGTAACCTCGTTCGTGGATCATGTGAGAGATAACTGCGTCGTCGGCCAGAGATTCCTCAGGAATTTTATCTATTATGCCCGATCTAATCGCATAGAGATAGCCAGAACATACAATAACTTTTTTTTCTTTTACCATTTTTTTTCTGACTTTATCGGCAATATCTGTCAGCAGATGAGACCAGAAGCCGAGCATGTTATTTCTCGGATTTAAGGATATTGGCCGTCCTGTAACTGCTCCGACTCTTTTGTCTTTGAACATTTCTATCATCTGTTTGAGTGAATGTTCGTCGATATATACGTCGCCATCACTCAGAATAAGAATATTGCCTTTTGCTTTTTTAAAAGCGAGATTAAGTGCGGCGGGCTTTCCACGACCTTGGTCTTGAATTATTTTTAATTTTTTATTTTTTATTTTTTTTGCTTCGTCGAGAGTCTCCTTATCGGGAGCAAGAACGAGTATTTCATAGCTTTCCTTAATTTTATTATCTAAAAAAGATCGTATTGCTTTCTGTATTGTCTTGGGTTCTTTATATGCTGTAAGTATTATGCTTATCATCTTAATCTTCTAAATAATTCTAAATAGGATTTAATTAATTTTTCCCAGGAGTAAAATTTGGCATCGGAAGATGCTTTTTTCTGGATGTTAATATTTCCTTTAATATTCTTTGCGATAATCTCTGCTAGGGCCTGAAAATCGCCTATATCAAATAAAAAACCATTTTTTCTGTCCTGGATTATCTCTTTTCCTCCGTCGGTTTTACTCGAAATTACAATCTTCACACGGGACATTGCTTCAAGCAAAACTTGGGGCATTGCTTCTCGCTTACTTGGAAGAACAAATATTTTATGGTTGTCGATTAAACTTATTTTTTTTGAGAGGTCGTAAATCGGAGGAAATACCCGGATATTTTTTATTTTTTCTGTTTTTATGATATTTTTTAGATTGATCAAATAATCTTCTTCTGCACTACCGACGATTGAGAAATTTATTTGGGGCAAATGTTTTGCAGCGAATATTAAACTCTCGAGATTTTTAACCGGTGCGATCCTTCCTAAGAATAGGACGTCTTTATGGGGCTTTATCTTTTTTTGAATAAAAAACTGTGACGGCAAACCATTGGGAATGTAGGCAATTTTTTCTTTTTTTACACCTAGATTAAGCAAATAGGGAATTTCCCATTTTGTTATTGCAATAATTTTTTCAAAATAATTTATTCTTGGTTTGACTTTAATGGAATTATAAATCGATGTGATCATGCCGAGGGGAAATCTTCGCTTAACATTAAATGGTGCGTGAGTCACAAGGTAGCAGGGAATATTATATTTTTTAGATAATTTCAGGGCCTTGAATGAATGAGGATGAAGCAGGTGAGTTATCACGATGTCGGGAGAATATTCTTGAAAGGCCTTAGCAAAATTAAAAGAATAAACATTTTTTGAGGCAAGAGAAGATTTTGATTTAAATCTATTTATCTTTAAATCGTCGATGTTTTCTGACTCGCAGGCAGTGTTTCCTGTACCTTTCTCGATATTTGAGGAAAATATGCAGACCTCATGGCCTAACTTACTAAATTCAAGACTTTCTTGCATAACTCTGGCCCAGACTCCACAAATGCCTGCTGAAAATGGGCAGATCTCAAGGATTTTGAGCTTGGTTTTCTTCATAAAAATATTAGGAGAATCAGCTTTAAAAAGTCGTTTATTTTTATTTAAACATGAACCTCAAATACTTGATAAAAGAAGCAAAATATTATAGAAAATTGGACGGAGGCCTCAAAAGAGTATTTTGGAAATTTCTGTTTTACAAAACTCCGCTGTCAAGACTGGTCAATACAAAAGCATATAATTATTTTTATAAAAAAAGAATGGAAAAATTCACGAAGGAACATAGGCCAACAATTCTTCAGATAGAGAATACAAATATCTGCAATGCTCGGTGCATCATGTGCCCGCATGTAAATATGAAACGAAAGCAGAAGATAATGAAATTTGAGGATTTTAAAAAAATTGTCGACGATTCTATGGCAAGTTATCCTAGCATAAGACTGTTAGTAATCACTGGTTTTGGAGAACCTCTGGTTGATCAGGGAATTGTTGAAAAAATAGATTATGTAAATAAAAAATATCCTAATCTGCAGATCGATATATACACTAATGGCGGACTATTAAAAAAAGAATTGAGTGATGAATTACTTGAGAAAAAAATACACAAAATAAATTTCAGCATAAATGCGCTTGAAAAAGATTACAAGAAAATAATGGGGCTGAATTATGATAGTGTAAGTAAAAATATAATCTATTTTATGGATAAAAGAAAAAGACTAAACCGAGAATATCCTCTTGTAAATATATCTATGATGATATTAAAACAAAATAAAGAAGATATACAAAAATTCATAGAACTCTGGGAAAAAAGAGCGGATTCTGTAATGACTTATATGCCTCTTGAATGGGCTGGTGGGAAAAAAGTAGATACTGTCGAAGAAGTCAAGATGAAAAAGAAAAGATGGCCTTGCATCCCGCTTTGGCAAAGTATCATGGTCGATGTTGCGGGCGATATAATAATGTGCTGCCAAGATTATGAATCTAAAGTCACTTTTGGAAATGCTCTGAAACAGCCAATAAAAGAAATAATGAACTCGGAGAGATTCAAAAGAATACGGGAGCTTCAATTAAAGGGAATCTATAATATGCCTGTATGCAACACTTGCGATAATTGGGTCAATTCGAGTTTTAGCTGGTGGGAATATAATTAATTCTTTTTTCCTACGAGAACCAGAGAATAGGCAAAATACTGATCTAAAAAAGAACCTTTTTCTTTATTTACAGAATCTATATCTTTTTTTCTAAAAATCCTAAATGGATTAATAAATCTAAATGAGCTGAAAAAAGAATCTCCGAAAAATTCTGGTTTTAAAAATCCGAGAGCTTTGCATATTTTTATAAATTCTTTTTTTGAGAATGGATATTCTTCGCCAAATTTCCAAATTCCAAGAAGTTTAGAAGCAAACATAAATAACTGATAGGGAAAATTATATTTATGGGGCACAGAGATTATCGTAACTCCGTGTTGATTTATTAAATCAAAATGTGATTTTACAATCTGTATTCTCTCTTTGCCCTGGAAGTGCTCTGCTAAACCAAATGAAAGAGAAACGTCGTATTTCTTGAGAATATTCTTCGGAAGATTTAATGCGTCGGCTAAAATATATTTTGCATCACATCGATTTCTCTGAAAAAATTCCCGACTTCTTTCAAGAGCTTTTTTTGAATAATCTAGGATCGTTATTTTTGCTCCGCGTTTTGCAAAAAGCAAAGCGTTTGTTCCTGCTCCTGCGCCTATTTCGATAACATTTAAATTTTTAAAAGTCCCAAATTTTTTAATAATAACTTTTTCTATTCTCTGCCAACGAATGCTATTTTCCTCGACGACTAAATTATATCTGTCTTCTTTCTCTGAAGTCTCTTTCCAAAGATTATCCCAAAGTTCAGGAGTATTCTTCTGCATAAAATTCCGAGACTACTCGGGTATTTAAATTGTTTTAATCTTAAACATAAATCCAATACAATAATGCTTTTAAACACAAAATTATCAGGCATTTAATGAAACGCGAGAAAGTATTATTAGTAAGGGCGCCGAATATTTTCAAGTCAGCGCAATGGAAAAAACAAGGAGTTTTAAGAACTCCTACAAATTTGGCCCTACTCGGATCATATATCCGAGAACATGGAGCATATGAACCAGAAATTCTTGATTTTGAATTAGATGATTCTAAGGATTTAGCAGATATTGCTGGAAAGATTGTGTCTAGAAATGCTAGATATGCGGGATTTTCAACGCTTACTCCACGTTTTCCTACGATAATGAGGATCTGCGGGGAATTAAAAAAAATAGATCCTGCGATTAAAACGATTTTGGGCGGACCGCATATTTCCGGAAGGCCACAAGATTGTAGATATCCTGGAATTGACTATGGAATTGTCGGAGAGGGTGAACAGGGATTTTTGGCGTTGTTAAATAATCTTGTAGCAGGAAGAGATGTTTCAAAAACGCCTAATTTAGTATCTCGAACAGCCGACGGAGAAATTGTTGTCAATCCTAAAGCGCAGTTTATAAAGGATTTGGATTCATTGCCTCTGCCTGCGTGGGATCTGTTGAATATGGGCGAATACAAAGACCCTCCATTTTTTGGCGATGAGCCCCATGCAGGAATTTTTACGACGAGAGGCTGTCCGCAGAATTGTATCTTTTGCGCATCAGGAGTCACCTGGGAAAGAAGATTGAGATCCAGATCAGTGGACAATGTAATGGAAGAAATCCACAAACTCGCAGATAATTTTGGAACTAAAAATCTTTATTTTTATGACGATCATTTTGCGGCAAAACGTTCGAGAGCTTTAGATCTTTGTGATCGGCTCGCTTCTGAAAGACCCGGTACGAAATATATTGTGCAAATCAGAGCAGACTCTGTAAATGAAGAGCTTGCACAGTCTCTTAATAGATCTGGATGTATTTCTGCTGCTCTTGGAATAGAAAGTGGAAATGAAGAAATGTTGAGAGCAATCAATAAGAGAGAAACAAAAGATGAAATGCGAATTGCTGTAAAAATGCTGAAATCTGCTGGAGTGCCAATCACGACAAGCTATATAATCGGATTGCCAGGAGACACTCATGAGACTATAAAAGAAACTCTTGATTTTGCCCGCGAGTTAAATACAGAACAAATGAAATTCATGCTTCTTACTCCTGTTCCTGGAACAGATGTCTATAGAATGGCTGTTGAACGAGGACTGTTAGACCCTGAAAATCTTGAGCAAATGGAAAAAACAACTTTCTACGATGCTACGGCTGTAAATTTATCTGCGGTCTCTACTGAAGACCTATTACGCTATCAGGATATTGCATATCGTGAGTTAGATAGGAAGGGGGTATAACTTGAAAAAACTAAACTTCGGATCAGGAGAAAAGATAATGGGGGGGAGTTTGATAACGCCGATCTAGATGATCATTGTGGCGCTAATATTTGTTTTGATTTTAATAAATTTCCTTACCCGATTAAAAGCAATACTTATGACTATATCCTCGCAAATCATGTTCTTGAACATTTAAAAGATCCCGAAGACGCTATTTGGGAATTATGCAGAATAGCAAAACCAAATGCAATACTGCAAATAAATGTTCCTCATTTCAATTCAGAAGGTGCATTCTGTCTGGGGCATAGAAATTTCTGGAATGAAACTAGTTTTATTCATTTAGAAACTCCGGATGGGAATTGGAATCCAATTAGAGATTGCAAGCTTAAAATAATAGGATTGAAAATAATCCCCTCTATATTTGGGAAATTGATACCAACATATTGGCTGAGAAGAAAAGTAAGTCTATTGCTTCGAGGAGTATATAAACATATGGAAGTAAAATTAAAGATAATCAAAAATTCCCATCAAAGGTAAATACTTGAATATCTGCTTTTTTACGGTTGTCAGTTCTCGCTAGATTTATATAATTCTCTATCTCCGATTAATCATGGAAATTAAAGGACTTGAAAAAATCTACATAATCCATTATGTAAAACTTGTTGAAAGGCGGGCGTATCTTGAAAGAAGATTAAGAGAACTTGGCTTGGAAGATTATGCAGAATGGGTTATCTCTACAAAAGATGGCAGTTTTCCGAAAAAAGAATTGGCAATGCAGGACTCGAGTGAGCAGGCAATGGCTGAAAGAAAAAAATATCTTGGAGAAAAAATCCCGCCAATCGGCAGAATCGATATGATAATGATGCTCCAACATATCCAGGTCCTAAGAAAAATAGCGAGCAATAAAAAAGAAAATGTTTCGATGGTCTTTGAGGATGATGTGCTTCTCGACGACGATTTTCCAGATAAACTAAGGGAAAGTGTAGACAAACTCAGAAATATTGAATGGGATATTTGCTATACTGATAAAGGATCGCTGCTTGTTGAGCCAAATGTAAGAAAAGAAAAAAATTCTTTGTTAACCCTGTATGAATCACGAGATAAAAGAGCAAACACTACGGGCTCGTTTTTAATAAAATCTGCTGGTGCAAAATTACTTCTGAAACTTATGAAAAAAATAACTCTTGGGCCAGATATGGAATTGACCTATGTGCAGAAAAAAAATAATTTAAACGTTTACTGGACTGTGCCTTTTTTGACTCATCAGGGTTCTATCGAGGAAGTCTATCAGTCCAATGTAAGAAGGGGTTCGATTGCCGGACGAGTAATAAAAATAACAAAAAAAATAGAAAAATTCAGCCCTGCTTTGGCAATGCTAATCTCGAGGTCTGCTAATTTTACAATGAAACTCGCGAATAATTCTAGATTTTTTTCTGTTTTGAAAAATAAAGTGAAAAGATTGATGAAACTTCAGTAGGCTCTGATTTTTTAATATAGATACTCAAGAATAATTAAACTTAAAAACTGGATTTTGATTGAAAAATAATGCAAGTATTGATCACTGGAGCGTCGGGATTTTTAGGAAGACATTTATCGAGAAGACTTATTTCTGAAGGACATGAAGTCACTCCGCTAAGCAGCAAAGATTGCGATCTTACTTCACAGGGTTCGCTTGAAAAAAGACTTGCGGGGCAAAGATTTGATCAAATTTTTCATCTAGCTTCTTGGAGCAGAGCAGGAGCATTTTGCAGAGAACATCCTGGTTCTCAGATAATTGTAAATCAAAGGATAGATGTCAATGCTCTGGACTACTGGAGAAAGGAACAGCCTCAAGCAAAAATGGTTGCTATGGGCAGCAGTGTTGCCTATGATCCAAGATTGCCGCTAAAAGAAGGGTATTATCTCGAGGGAGAACCGATAGCAGATTATCTTGGATATGGTCACTCAAAAAAAATGCTCTATGCTGCTCTAAAAGGATTAAATAGAGAATTTGGTCTTGATTTTATGTGCTTTGTCCCTTCGACATTGTATGGTCCGGACTATCACACTGACGAGAGACCGATGCATTTTATCTATGATCTAATGAGAAAAATAATAAGGGCAAAGAAAAAAGGGGAAGAAGTTGTTTTGTGGGGAGATGGCAGTCAGGAAAGAGAAATTGTGCATGTAAATGATTTCATAGAAATTATGCTCAGGATAAATTCTGGCCATAAAAATGAGCTGGTAAATATTGGCTCTGGAAAAAGCAGACAGATAAAAGATTTCGCTAGAATGATCTGCGACGCTGTTAGCTATGATTTTACACAAATAAAATATGACACTACAAAACCGACAGGAGCTAAGTCAAAATATTTTGATCTGACTAAGATGCAGACAATGTGTCCGGATTTCAAAGAAAGAGATATGGCTCAGGGAATCCAAGAAACCATTGATTGGATGCTGAAACATCCAGAAGTCTATGAAAGATAGTCATCTCAAAAATTTTCTAATAAAATCAAGATCCTTTTCTGTTTTTTTTATATCTTCGGTGACTTCAAGAGTTATCTCTGCATCTTTGGGAAGTATGGAAAATATTTTTTTAAGATCTATATCTGAATTTATAAAATCAAGGTGTTCTGCATATGGTTTGAATCTTTGGCCTCCGAGATGAAAATGAACCGGATTTAATTCCAGGAATTTTTTTAAAAAATCCATATAATCTATTTTTTCTATAAATGCGTAGGAAATAGCATGATTTATGTCTAAGCAAAAACCTTTTTCTGTTTTATCCAGAACAGGTTTAATCTCCTCGGGAAGAATAAATGAAGGATTAAGAAATATATCTCTCTGATCCGCATGATTTTCTAGAATCACTCGCCTATCTTTTATTTTCTTCAAAAAATTTTCAGCAATTTCCATGTTGCAATCTGAATTTTCAAGAGGGCCAGGATGAACTATAATCTTTTTTGCATTAGTTTCATTTGCTAGATCAATGGCAAAATTAATGGCTCGAACATTGGCTGCTTCTTTTTTAGAATCTGATGGATTAACACCAAAACTGGTGTATGTTGCATGAATCACTACGGGGATCTTAATATTTTTAACAAAAGAATAGTCTTTTCCCTCGATGGCCATCAATTCAACAAAGTCAGCTTTATCTTGGAGAGATTCTATAAATGGCCAATCGTAGAAAGCTTTTATGCCGATTTTCATAAGACAAAATTGAAATTCTAGTTTTTAAATACTATTGTTAAAATTGTTAGACAACGCGATAATCTTTAAAATTATTATTCTCTGGTTAAAACATTTTCTTCATACCAGGCTACGGTTTTTGCCAGACCTTCTTCTAAACCGTGCATTCTATTGATATGTGTCCATCCAAGTTCTCTTTCGGCTCTTGAGATATCGAGTACTTTATTCTTGACTCCAACAAACCTATTTGGATTATATCTTATGTCTCCTCTAAAACCAGATACATCTCTTATGGTCTCTGCTAATCGACTTACAGGAGTTTCTGCTCCTGATCCGATATTAATTGTGTCGCCATGATAATTAGTAGGATCTCCTTCGTAATGTTCAGCGGCCATCAAAAGTCCTTCGAGCTGATCGTCTATGAAAATTAATTCTCTTGTCTGAGTTCCGTCTCCCCAAACTTCCACTTCTGGTTGATCTGTTGCTTTTGCCTTGCAAAATTTTGCAACTAAAGCTCCAACAACGTGGGCAGTTTTTATGTCAAAATCGTCGTGGGGACCATATAATGTAGCAAACGTTGGCACAATTCCGCGGAGTTTGTGTTGGTCTTTATATGCTCTTACTCCGATGCCTAAGAATCTTTTTGTTGCACCATAGGCATAAACACTGTCATGCAAATGACCTTGATCGATATCTTTCTCAGCAATAATGGGAATTTCACTAGGATAAACACAACTGCTTCCTACTGCAATCATTTTTGCCTGCGGTTGAAATTTTCTCCAGGCTTCGAGAGTATTAATTTGAATCAAACCATTTACGTGAAATTGTTCGGCAGTATGGTGCATAGGCCAATCGGCAGCATGTTGCAGAGCGGCCATATGAACAATAAAATCATATTTTGTTCCTTCATTCATAACAGCATTTGCTTGATCTGCGTTTGTCAAATCATATTGCTTACTCCCAAAAACTCGTGATTCTGCTCCTAATTCGTCAAGTTTTCTTGTAAGATTTTTTCCAACAAAACTAGTTCCGCCGGTAATCAAAACTTTCTTATCTTTCCAAAAATTATTAGGCATAAAATTCCATTTTCTTTGCACTTATAAACATTTAGATGTTTTATTATATATTTTTAAGTATAGTATTGTAAAAGTAGTGTTTAATGCTATAAATCTTTAAATATGATGTTTAATGCTAAATCGAAAGGATATGGCTGAAAAAATACTGATTACTGGCGGTGCAGGATATATTGGTTCTGTTCTAACAGAGCATCTTTTAAATCAAGGATGCGAAGTCACTTGCTTAGATAATTTAATGTATCGGCAAGCGTCATTACTTCATCTGGCCAATAAGCCTGGTTTTAATTTTGTTTTTGGAGATACAAGAGATAAAGGATTAATGGGAAAACTTGTCCCTCAATTTGATGTTATAGTCCCTCTTGCAGCGATTGTCGGAGAGGGTGCATGCAATGCGCGAATGTTTGAAGCTACGACGACAAACCGAGATGCGGTTGTCATGATAAATGAGCTAAGAAGTTCAGATCAAAAATTAGTTTTGCCAAATACAAACAGTGGATATGGAAGAACAACAGGAGATGTGTTCTGCACAGAAGAAACTCCGCTGAGCCCCATAGGCCACTATGGTCAAACAAAAGTTGAAGCTGAAAGAGCAATACTTAGATCAGATAAAAAAGGGCTCACATTGAGATTGGCGACGGTGTTTGGCGTATCTCCAAGAATGAGGACAGACTTGCTTGTAAATGATTTTGTAAAAAGAGCGATGACTGATAGATATCTTGCTTTATTTGAGGGACAATTTATGAGAAACTATGTCCATATCCAAGATGTTGCACGAGCATTTGAACATGCGCTTCGACGTTATGGTGAAATGAGCGGCGCATATAATGTGGGGCTGGATGAAGCAAATATGTCTAAACTAGATTTAGCAAAGAGAATAGCAGAACATCTTCCTGGAACCGCAATAAGAGAAGATCTCGAAGGAAAAGATACTGACCAAAGAAATTATATTGTCTCAAATGAAAAACTAAAGGGAACGGGATTTGTATTTCAACATTCTTTAGACGATGGGATTCAGGAGTTAATTAAAGCTTACACAATCTTGCTCAGATTAGATCCTAGCAAGAATAGTTAAAATGAACCGTGGTCTTTTTCTAGACAGGGACGGTGTTATTTGTCAAGAAAGAAATTTATTTTATGGAGGAACGCCGGTGACTCGAGCAGAAGATCTTGAATTTTTTCCACGCACTGAAGAAGCTTTTCAGCGTATGGCTCGGTTGGATTTTAAATTAGTAATTGTCACGAATCAGTCGGCAATCGGTCGAGGCGAACTCAGCAGAGAAGAATTTGAACGGATGAATGAAAAAATAAATCAGATGTTAGGAAAATATGGGAGAAGATTTGATGGGATCTATGTCTGCCCGCATGTTCCTGAAGAAAACTGCGATTGCAGAAAACCAAAAACAGGAATGTTACTTAGAGCAGAAAGAGAACTTGAAATAAGTCTGCGAGATTCTATAGTAATCGGCGACAAAACTTCGGATATTAAAATGGGTATCGATGCTGGATGCAGAACCGGATTGGTAAAAACAGGTTATGGTGGGCGGGATAAACTTTGCAAAGTAGAACCAGATTTTATTTCAGATGATCTTTATTCTGCTTTGACGGAGATTGGAAAATGAAAGCGGTGATACTCGCCGGAGGGCTTGGGACTCGACTAAGAGCTGTTATCGGAGATGAAACTCCAAAACCTATGGCGCTTATTGCGGGAAAACCTTTTTTAGAACATCAAATACGTTTATTAAAAAAACAGGGGCTTGAGGATATAGTATTAGCTGTCCATCATCGGGCAGGTATGATAAAGACTTTTTTTGGAAATGGAAGACGACACGGCGTCAATATTGCATATGCGGAAGAAGAAATTCCATTGGGAACTGCGGGTGCAATAAAAAATGCGCAGGGAATTATAGGAGATGAAAGATTTATGGTTTTAAATGGAGATACTTATGCGGGAATAAAATTCGAAGATTTTTTAAGATTCCACGACGCTAGGGGGAGAAAGGCTACGATGGCTGTGACTGAAGCAGGAGACCCGCAACATCAGGAAGTTGTAGAAATTGAAAATGGATTGGCAGTCAGATTCCATGAAAGAGGAAAATGTCCTGCAGGCATTGTGCCAATGATAAATAGTGGAGCTTATATTTTTGAATCAGAAATATTCAAGAGAATTGATCCGGGCAAAAATGTTTCTCTTGAAAGAGAAGTATTTCCGAATCTTGTTGAGCAAAGAGCTCTTGCAGCTTTTCCGTATGCAGGATATTTTATGGATATTGGTCGGCCTGAAACCTATGGTCAGTTCAAAAGAGATATTATCGGCGGATGGTTAATGAGAGGAGAAAATAGTATACGGGAAGCCTTGGGCAGAATGGGAAAAAATGAAGAGGGTCTTGTTTTTGTTGTAGACGAAAAAGAACGGTTAATTGGAGTTGTAACTCGTGCATTTATAGATCAGGCTTTCATCGACGAAAAAGCTGACCTGGGAGACTGTATTAAAAAAATAATGCAACCACCTTTAGCAGTTGCTCATGAGGGAGATAGTCCTGAAAAAATTGCAGAGATCATGCTTCCGAGAACAAATAGGCTTCCGATTTTAAATGCAGATGGCCAAATTGTTGATATGGTCTACAGACAAGAAGTAATAGAAATTGCAGACGCTCCGGTGTTCAGGGCAATATCTCCGTTGAGAATAAGTTTTTCAGGCGGAGGAACAGATAAGGAAGATTATTTTACACAATTTGGAACAGGAATCGTGATAAATGCTACTATCGATAAATATTGTCATGCGACTGCAAGAATGAGACATGATAGTCTGATAAGAATAAATCCGGGACAAGAAAATGAAGAAGTTCTTGATCTAAGAAAAAGAAAATTAGAGTATGGCGGGCAATGGGATTTGGCCAAGGCAGTGATAAATACTATGAAACCGGATTTTGGTTTTGATTTACATGTTCGAAATGATGTTCCTCCTGGAAGAGGGCTTGGTTCTTCGGGAAGTTTTGCAGTGATGTTAACAGAACTGTTGACACAAATGCGAAGAAAATATTTAACCAATGATCAGGTTGCAGAAATTGCAAGAAGAGCAGAAGTTGAAGAATTAAAAATCGGCGGCGGGTGGCAAGACCAGTATGCTGCAAAAGTCGGAGGATTTAATCTGATAGAATTCTCAGCAGGGAGAATTATTCCGTCGTCATTGGCATTATCTCCGGAAGTAGTAAGTGAGCTTGAGGAGAGCTTGGTTTTGTGTTACGTCGGAAAAACGCATAATTCTGGCGAGGTGCACAGAGACCAGGAAAAACATTTTGCTGAAGAAAAAGAAAAAGTAAGAAGAAGTTTAGAACATCTAAAAGATATTGCAATAAGAATAAGAGATTCGTTGGTTTCTAAAAATCCTGCAAGAATAAGAGATTTGGGAGATTGCCTACATGAAGCTTGGGCGCTAAAAAGAGAACTTGGAGGATCTATAACTAATCCGGAAATAGATCGGCTATATGATGTTGGTAGAATGGCGGGAGCAACTGGTGGAAAATTGCTTGGGGCGGGAAACGGAGGATATGTTCTTTTTTTTGTTCCTCCTGAAAAAAGATATTCTCTGGTAAAATCTATTTCAGCGTATACTCCTGAAATATTAGATTTCAAATTTGAAAGACAACCGGTTGGAACGAGGGTTTGGTCGCCGCGGATATAAAATATTTTTTATTTAACTTAAAATTCTCATAAAGAAATTGCCTAAAAAATTCTAAGAATACCGAAGAGAAAGGTATTTAAACAACGAGACTTGAAAAATAAAATGATAAAAAGAATGTTTAGTCTTTTTGTTCCATGCTATAATGAAGAAAAATGCATTGGAAAGAATGTTGTAAAAATCTACGAGGTCTTAAAAAATTATCAAAAGAAAAATAAAAATTTTAAATTTGAGATCATAGTCGTCAATGATTGTTCAACAGATAGGACCAAGGAAATTGTAGATAAGGTTTCTAAAGAAATAAAGGAAATAAAAGCAATACATTATTCTGGAGATAAACCTACAAGAAGAGAAAATCTTATACAGAGTTTTAAATATGCTAAAGGAGATATTGTTGGTTTTACTGATGCTGACCTTTCTACAGATATTACAGATCTTCCTCGTTTATATAATGAAGTAGATGATGACAATACTATTGTTATTGGAGATAGATATCATCATGAAAGCAAAGTTCAAAGAAGTATAAAGAGATGGGTAATAAGTAAAACTCTTAACTATTCTACAAGAATACTTTTTTTTGATTGGACACGTCCGTTTAAATTCACCAGCGGCAGTTGGGATCATTTTTGCGGATTCAAAGCATTCACAAAAAAAACAATACTTAGACTATTAGAGTATACTGGGGTCGGCAATGAGCAAAGAAGCATGTGGTGGGATGCTGAAATGTTAATCTATGCTGAAAAACTAGGATATAAAATAAAAAGAATTCCTGTGACCTGGGTAGAGGGAAAAGAAACTAAATTAAAACCTCGAAGAGAAATAAATATAATTCTTTATATGATTAAACTTATGATAAGAATGAAATGGATGAAGTCAACAAAGCTTGGTTAGGTGGAGATCTTAATTTTTATTTTAAATATAAAAGAAAAATTATAGAGAGAAAGATAAAGGGTAAATGTTTAAATGTAGGTTGCGGGGGCCATATTATTCCTGGAGCAGTCAATATCGACGAGAATGCAACAAATCTCCCTTATAAAGATAATTCTTTTGATACAGTGATACTCTCGGATGTAATAGAACATATAAAAGATTGGGAAAAGGCTCTAGATGAAGCGATACGCGTCTCAAAAAATAAAGTGATAATAACTGTTCCTGCATATATGTGGCTATGGTCCAACTATGACAAAATGCTCGGACACTATCGAAGATATGAAGAAAAAGATATAGATAGGTTTTTAAATAAATATCCGGATGTTAAATATACTGTGAGTTATCTTTTTGGACCAACTCTGCCATTATTGTGGTTCAGGAAGTTTGGCAGCGGAAAAACTCCAAAACTTCCGGGATTCATAGACGATTTACTCTATGCAGTATCTCATCTAAAAATGCCTTTTGGTTCGACGATGATGATTGAAATTACAAAAAACAAATGATAAACTTAAAATTTTTAAGAAAAAGATTAGGGCAAGTAAGATACGTTAAAAATCCGATGCAAATCTGGAGATTTTTCTTTTCTAAAGTGAAATCTATAGAAATTGCTATAACCTATGCATGTAATTTTAAATGTCCAGGTTGTTATGCAGAAGATTTGAAAACGACAAAACCAACAATGCTTTCAAAAGAAATGGTATTGGGATTTATAAAAAAATATAAACCTATGCATGTAAATATCACGGGGGGAGAACCTCTTTTACACCCACAAATTTATGAAATAATAAGAGAAATTCCAAAAAGTGTCGTTGTCAGTATCGTCACTAATGGTAGCCTTTTGAATGAAGAAAAAATTAAAAAATTAAAAAAAGCAGGATTAAATACAATACAAATAAGCTTCGGTAAAAATTATCCCTGGGAAAATCTTGAAAAAGCAAAGATTGCAAAAAAATATGGGTTGAATGTCTGTTTAAGCGTCACAAATACTAAAAAAAATAAAGAATATATTTTAGCGGCGATAAGGGCTGCAGAAAAAAATGATTATCATGTCCTATGGAATCTCCCAAGTTCTTTTATAATGAAAAATTTTGATAGCGAGACATATTTCAAATATCGAAATCATCCGCGAGTCCGGGAAGATAATATGTTCTGGGCTGGAAGAAATGTATGTCCTGCAGGAAGACAAAAAATCTATATCACAGCAAAAGGAGAACTGATGCCCTGTGATAGATGGCATAAATCCTATCCAGATCTAGAATCAATGAGAAAAGATTTTCAAGGGAAAAAAGTGTGGTGCAGTCGGCTTGGAGATATTCATCTTAAAAACAATCAATAATAAAAAATTGCTCAATAATTCTCTATCTCCTCGTAGCAGACTGGAAGTTTTAAAACCAAAATTAAAATAAACAATTAAAGCCTGGTAGTCTTATTAAAAAAAACTCTTCTTATAGCTCCATAATAATAGCCAAAATATTTTACAGTATAGAATATTGGTAAAAAAAGTATAAATGGGAGATATGGGTCTGTTGCAAAATGTTTTATGGATTTGAGAATTGCATATAAAAAAAAGAAAGGAAGAGATAAAAAAATAAGAATTGGTTTTTTATAAGAAGAGCCAATCCAAACTCCCTGGGCAAAAGTCTCGCTTGCTGATTCTGGATTATAGTGAGCCATCTCTGTATCCACAACTTTTGCATATACTGGTGCTTTTTTAAAAAGAGATTGGTCGTCGGCATAGCCATCTTTTGGGTCAAATCCGCCGGATTTTTCATAGAGACTCCTTGCAGTCAGTGAAGCATTTTTTTTACCTCCTTCGATGAGTTTTCTAAAATCTCTTGAACCCCATGCCCTCGCCCAGATTTTATCAAAATTTGCAACTTTTTCCCTTGCATGAACTGTTCTCAAAGCCTCACCTTTTATTATTGGTTCTGCTAAATCTTTTATATAATCCTTACCATAGATATGGTCTGACGCCCAAAAAAGTAAAATTTCTCCTTTTGCATGTTTAAAACCTAGATTCCAGGCTGCTCCTGGGCCAGAATGCTTTTGTTGGAGGAGTTTAACTTTTGGAGCATATTTTCTGACAATTTCTGCGGTTTTATCCTGGCTTTCATCGTCCACTATAAATATCTCAATAGGCGTATAACTTTGTTTCAAAAGAGAGTCTAAGCAAATCCCAATATGTTTTTCTTCATTATATGCTGGAAGAATCACTGAAACAAGGAGATTACCTTTTATTTTTTTAGACGTTAAAACCACCATGGGGCAAATAAAAAGAAGATATTTAGATATTTATACGTGGGAATGTTTCCAATTTTTTGATATATCTCTATAAAATTTTTAATAAAAAATATTGGAATTATTATTGCCATCAAAATCAAATAGTATTGTGAAACATCAAACAATATCGAGAAAAAAAGCAATGAAAATGGAGCAAATGGTCTCAGCATCTCGGCAGTAAATACTTTTATCTTTGAAGTAATTCCTCCTCTAGAAATTCTTTTTCCAGATTCATAAACTTCACCGACTCTTTTCTTGATCAAATCGTATCTTTTTTCATTTATGAAACATTCGTAAACTTTTAATTTTGCAAAATTATCCAAGAAAAAGAAAAAACCCGCAATCAAGCCCAGGTAAAAATAAATAATATTCCCGTCAGTGCGATATAAACCGACTCCAAGAGCTAAAAGCAAAAGACTTCGGTTTATCCACGAAAAAAAGGTATCCAGATAAGAGCCTCCGATAGTGGTATTTTTTGTCGCTCGAGCAATCTGACCGTCGACGTAATCCAATAAAATAGCAAGATGATAAATCAGGATGCCGGCCAATAAATATCTGTATCCTCCAAGACTCATCACAAATATTCCAATAAGCCCGATTATTCCCCAAAGAAAAGATATTTGATTTGGAGTAAATGGAAGGAATCTTGCAAAAAAATAAGAGACATATGGAGAGATATAACCAAATGGATAGATATTAATTGACCAGTTGCTCCGATCTTCACCACCTTTTACAATTTCTTGAAAAGTTATATTTTTACTCATATACATCATCTCATGTATTTTTCTTTATAAATCTTGCTTAGCTCTCCGAACCTTTTTTCACCAGCTTCGTCAAATCTCTCGGCAGTTTGAATCTGTGGCCACATTTCCCTCGGCAATCGCACATAGAGCGGAAATGTTCTTTGTAATCCCCTTATCTCGCTAGAAGATAGTTGGGGCATAGTAAGTGTCGCATCAGAACGATAATCTCCGGCTGTTCTTTCTCTCGCGACATATCCGTTTTCGACGCACATTCCCCAAAGTTTTGTTCCACGATAGGGAGAAAAGATATTGATGATAGGATTGTCTGGTTCTAAAACTCGATTTAACTCGACAGTATCAAAGAACAAATCTCGGGTTTCTGTAGGGAATCCGACAATATTATTCGCACAAATTCTTATTCCTGATTTTTTTGCAGTCCTAAATGCTTCGACTAATCTTTCATTTGAAACTTTTCTTCCCAAAACACTTCTTCGAAATTGATCGTTTCCATGCTCAATGCCTATACTCAAACCTTCACAGCCGACTTCTCTTAGCTTCAATATTTTTTCAAGATCTACTGTCTCTGGTCTTGTCTCTATCCAAAAAGGAAGCCTTACATCGCTATATCCTTCAACAAACTCACTAAATCTTTCCTGGCTCATATGAAGAAAATTTTCTGCTACAAGATAAAGATATTGCATCCCAAACTTTTGTTTTTTATCTTTTAATTCTGCCATAAATTTTGCAATGCTCCTTTCTCGAGGGTATCTTCCGATTCCTTTATACATATCCTGAAGTTCTGCATTGCAACAAAAAGTGCATCGATAGGTGCATCCCCGGGTCAATTCTATTGGTCCACTTACCCAAATCTTTCCGCCCATGGGTTTGAAAAATCTTTCTCTGTCATAAATATCCCAATCTTGGTCAGGAAGATCGTCTAATTTTACGAGAGGCCTTAGAGGATTTGCTGTCAGTGTTTGGCCTTTTCTTACTACTAAATTCTGAACGTCTGAAAAATCTTTTCCAGAATCTAATCTTGATGCGAGCTCGACAATCGCTTCTTCTCCTTCTCCTCTGCAAACCATATCTGTCGGACATTCTCTCATTATCTCTTCTGCAGCCATTGTTGCATGTATTCCTCCAACAATTTTTGGAGTTTTAATGTCTCGGATAGACTCTAGCATCTCTCGAGCAATGGAGTAAGTAGGTTCTACGACCGATAGGGCGATAAGATCTGGATTGAACCGGTTTATTTGTTCTCTAAAATCTCCTGTAAGTGAACCTGGTTTTTCTCTTATGCCTAAATCTGCGAGATTTGTAGATCTTATCTGCAAGGATTTTACTCTAGCGTCGTCGCCTGTCTCTTCTCTTGTCCTGTAAAAAGTTGTATCAAATAATTCTACTTTATGACCTTCTCTTTTCAAACAAGCAGAAAGCAAAGATACTCCTATCGGTATAAGATTATCCATAAAACTGTTAACATAACTAAGTAATACTCGAGTCATTTAATTTTTTAGAAAGATGCTTTTTAATTATTTCGATACTCTAAGATTCATCTCGGTTAGAGTCTCTTTCATCGCATTAAGGAATTTAGTTATATCCCCTCTATTAATATCTCCGATTGTGCCTAATCTGAATGTATTCTCTTTTATTTTTCCAGGATAGATCGTAAAACCTTTTTTATATAAAATATCGTGAAGTCTATCAAAAGAATAATTCTTATCTTTAGGCTCAAAAAAAGTGACCAACAAAAAACT
>CAYHOV010000005.1:0-33149 GCA_964358615.1 Candidatus Woesearchaeota archaeon
ATTGGATAGCCTATATTGTCGTTATAACTGAAGCCATAGTCTGCGCAATAATATTTTACTATGCTCTAAAAATATTTTTAGGATAATCGAGGTTGACCATGAAATCTGAAGACATAAAAGATAAAATAAAGAACAAGATCCTAGCATTAGCAAGCGTTGATGATGCTGGAAAACCTCACCCCATCGCCGTCGAGGTCAATGACCTGAAAGACAACAAGATCATCATCACAGATAATTTTATGAAAACTACTATCGAGAATATTAAAGAAAGCTCATGGGTTTCGCTATTATTCTGGGAAAATGGCGAAGGATTTAGGATCGACGGCAAAGCCGAGTATCATTCTTCTGGAAAATGGTTTGATTTTGTCAAGGGATTGAAAGAAAATAAGTGCTATTCTCCAAAAGGCGCAGTAATTGTAAATATATTAAAAATAGAAAAACTAGCAGGATGAAACGAGACTGTGTAAACAAATTTGAGAACGACCAAGACTGTCCTTGTCCAGACATAGATTGTTCAAGGCACGGAATCTGCTGCGAATGCATTGCCTACCATCGACAAAAAGGCGGAAGACCTGCTTGTTTGAAATAATTCTAACTAGTGATTGCAATTTCTTTATATTTGATTTCTATTGGTTCGCCATTTTGCAATAGATTAGATATTCTTGCCTGCCCAGAACTGCTGATCTTGACTTCTACTCGCAGATCTCTCATCGGGATATTTGCATCGCGCTCAAAGAAAAAACTTTCAATGCCATAGGATATGAAGACTTCATTATCTACTTCTTCAATTTTGCCCTTGATAAAATCTCCCATTGGTTTTGTCAATGAGATTCCACTTGCTTTCGAAATTCCATCCTTATCTTTTTCCAGAGAGACATAGATTATCTTACCAACATCTTTTTCATCAAGTTTTATTGTGTTAGGAACAGTACTGATATCATAGTTGATAGTGATATACTGTCCTCGCAAAATATCAAACGGATCAACCGGTCTTGGTTTTAATATATGCGTCGATCCAGTCATTAATGGCCAAGCCAAATACAAAATCGCAAACATAAAACCAATAACAAATATAGCAACAAATACTATTAATTTTTTATAATTTTTTTTCATTTTTCTATTCTGCTTTTTTAATCAGGTTTCGTCTCCACCTTTCTATTAAAAATCCTCCGACAATTAAAATCCCTCCACCGATAATAAAAGTTACTGACAGACCAATATATCCCCAGAAATCTATTAAAAATCCAATATACCTTGTTATTATATCTAATGAAAAGAAAACTATGCCCAAGTTAATTATTGCTCTTGATTTTAAAAGAGTCCCATAGCCAATAACAAGCAAGATAAATCCGATGAATGCCAGGTTTATCACAATCCACACAATCCAATCTGAAAGTGAAACATATCCATGCGAGAAATATGACGTATCATTAACTTTCTTTCTCCATAAACATTCTTCCTGGGCAGTACACTTATCCATTTGATTATTATATACTGCACATTTATTTTTAGTAGCAAGACTGCAAGGATAATTAGCACTTGGGAGATTACTTCCTACGTTCCACTCACAATTCATTTTAGCAGGAGCATTGTTGCACAAATCCTTAGAACTAAAACTCCAACAACTAAGTGTAGAGCAGGATTTCCAATCATCTTTCCATTGGCAGATACTATTTTTAGTACACTCTTCTTTTGCCAATTTATTACAATTAAATTCAGTACAATAATTTCCACCCTTAGTTCTCCACTCACAATTCAACCCCTGAATATTATTATTCTCGCACGAATCTCTATCCAAATTATTGCAGTTTTTAATATAACAATCTCCTTCCTGTGCTTGAGGAAGGAAAGAAATATGCCCTATTGATGTAGACATGACCAATCCGATTAAAACAACAACAATTATGAAAAATGCTAATATTTCTTTTTCAAATCCTTCTTCTTTATTCGACATAAAAGCTCCAATTATCGTCGTAGCTATGCCAATAACTGCAAAGACATATACAAAAATCATATAGTTAGCGAGAAAAACAAAATTTCCTTCCCACAGGATTGGAAGAAAATACTGAAAACTTACCCAATAAAAAAAACTCAAAAAATAGAATAATGTCAACCATCGATACAGATTTGCGAATTCATGTTCCTTAGAACGATGTAATAAATTTAGACCATAAAAGAAAATTCCAACTGCAAGCATCAGGAAAACATAGATAACCAGCATAATTCTTTCACCTCCATAATTGAACAGACCTTTCTCAGTAAAAGCCGTAAATTGGAAATTAACCCAAACAATAAACTCAATCATCGCGATTATTAATGTAGTATAAGAAGAAAACATATATGCTGAAAAAGTTACTCCGACAAGACAGATTAATAAAAGCCAGGAATTATACTGAAGGCCTTCAGCTATAGAAAATATCTGCGCAATCAAAAAAACAGAAAGCGTGAACAACAAAGCTCCGAGGACAAACAATGCTTTTGCAGTTTTATCATATTCTTTTTCTTTTAATATGACTCCACCGATATATGCTCCAAGTGTCAGAACAAGTAAAACAAAAATCTTCAAAGCACTCGGCATGATATGCCAATTCTGTGCAATCAACCAAGCAAAACCTATCGCAATTAATATTGCGCCAAAAACACCCATAATCTCTCCAAAACTCGCGCCTTTCTTATTCATCTCTTTTTTCATATTATCCCCATGAGATAGATATTTATAAATCTGTCGAAGATAATCTTTAAATACGCATGTTTCCTGAATCAAATATAAAAGAGATGAGCAGCCTAAAATTCGTCGATCTAAATTACAGACCGACTTCAAATGATTTAATATGTCTGTTTCGGGTTACACCAAATCGTGTTTCAATAAAAGAAGCAGCAAATATTGTCGCGCTAGAATCCAGCGTCGGAACATGGGTTGAAGTCAAGACAAAAAAAGATTATGTCAACAAGCTCGCTGCAAAAGTTTTCTCAATCAAAGGCGACATGGTCAAGATTGCATATCCTCAAGGATTGTTCGAGGGCGACAATGCTCCAAATATTTTATCTTCAATAGCTGGAAATGTTTTTGGCATGAAAGTAGTGAATGGCCTACGGTTGGAATCAGTCGAGTTTCCACAAAAACTTCTCAAATCTTTTCGAGGCCCTCGCTATGGCATTCCAGGAATACGTCGGATTATGCAGGTAAAAAATCGGCCGTTTGTCGGAACAATAATAAAACCAAAACTTGGCCTCAAGACAGAAGATCATGCAAAAGCAGCCTATGATTCCTGGATTGGCGGATGTGATATTGTCAAGGACGATGAAAATCTATCTTCTCAAGAGTTCAATAGATTTGAAAAACGAGCTTCCAAAACATTGGAGATGAAAGACCGGGCAGAACAAGAGACCGGCGAGAGAAAAGCTTATTTGATTAATGTTACTGCTGAGACCGGCGAGATGCTGAAACGCGCAGATTTAGTAAAATCCCTCGGCGGAAAATTTGTAATGATCGATATTTTGACGTCGGGTTTTGCAGCAGTTCAGACTCTTAGAAAAAATGTGACTTTGGCAATCCACGCACATCGGGCAATGCACGGAGCTTTTACCGAGAATAAAAAACACGGCATAAGCATGCTGACTATTGCAGAGTTTGCCCGTCTCATTGGCGTAGATACTCTGCATATTGGCACAGCCGTCGGTAAAATGAGAGGAGATTTCAAAGAAGTACGGCAGATAGAAGACGAAATAGAATTTCAAAGAGTAAAAGAATCAGATATTCGATTGAAACAGAATTGGTCGAACATTAGGCCTGTCATGGCTGTTTCAAGCGGCGGCCTCTGTGCATTAAATATTCCATTTTTGATAAAACATTTTGGCATTGACCAGATCATCCAAGCTGGCGGCGGAGTCCATGGCCATCCCCAAGGAACAGTCGCAGGAGCAAAATCTCTTCGCCAGGCAGTCGATGCTTCACTAAAGGGAATCTCTCTGAAAAACTATGCGACCAACCATCCTGAACTAGAACAGGCCCTGAAAAAGTTTGGATAGGTTTAAAAATTTAATTTTCTTATTCTTTTTATGGTAGTAACGGCATATCACGGAACAAGTTCTAAGCTAGTAGATAGAATTCTAAAAGAAGGTATCTTGCCAAATAGAGAATCTGGAGTTAGTTCAAACTCAGAATCTAGCGATTATACGGAATTTGCAGATCCCCATTATAATCCTACTTGCGTATATTTGGGAGATTGTCAAGAAAGAGTTATATGCTGGGCAGTAGAAGCCGTCAGAAAACATAGAGGAGCTTTAGCAATACTTGAAGTCGAAGTTGATGAAAAATATCTTTCTCCAACAGGCAGCCCATTTTACAGAAGATGGGAAGAAGGCTGGGCAGAAAAAGGGATTGTAGAACATGATGGAGGAATAGAACCTTCAAGAATAAAACGTCACTGGATTTCCGAGGCCGACGAAGAACTACTGATCGAAGAACCTGCTGAAGAAAATTTGGCAGCGCTTTACGAAACTAGTGAAGAGGAATTATTAGATGATGTTCAAACTGCCTATGAAGAAATTGGAGGTAAATTAAGTACATAAATCGACTACCTAAAAACATGCGCGAATTTATCTACTATTCAAAAAATGCCGTGACAACCGGAAACTTTGATCTGGAGAACCTAATGAAAGCCGGGCGCATGGACATTGCCTGCAACATAGTGATAATGAGTTTTTTTGTTTCGCATCACTCTCGCAGCGACGTGAAATTGCATATGATATTTGATGGACCTCCAAATCCTCCGGCGCATCTTGTATTTTCTCCGTCCGAGGCCCTGGGAGATATTAAAGACAAGATAGACATAAGTAAAAAAGATGTTGCAGGATTGATAAAAAAAATGCTCTATAAGATGCCGAGAAAAGTCAACGAACCAGCCAAGGAAATTTTCCCAGGATATTTTGTCGAGAAAAAATCATTTACTTCTGTTTTAGAAGAACTTGAAGAAAAAGGAAAAACAATTTTTATATTAGATAAAAGAGGCCAAGACTTGCGGACTGCGAAGATTCCAGAGAACTCTGTATTTATCCTCGGTGATCAAGAAGGAATCCCAAAACAAGAACTCAAAAGAGTAAAACATCTGGAGATAAATAAAATTTCAGTCGGACCTTATATGTATTTTGCTTCCCAGGCCCTGACTATTCTGCAGAATGAAATAGACCGACGGGAAAATTCTGATTCTACAACTTCTGATCCTGAAATCGAGGAATAAAATGAAAAAGGTTTTTATAATTCATGGCTGGGGAGGAAATCCTGAAGAGGGGTGGTTTCCTTGGTTAAAAAAAGAATTAGAAAATCGAGGATTTAAAGTCGAAGTTCCGTCGATGCCTAATCCAGAGTATCCAAAAATAAATGAGTGGGTAAATTTTCTTAGTAAATTAGCAGGAAATGCTAATGAAGAAACTTTTTTTGTTGGCCATTCGATTGGCTGCCAGGCAATTCTTAGGTATTTAGAAATACTGCCTCAAAATAAAAAAATCGGCGGAGTTATCTTCGTCGCAAGTTGGATAAATCTGATGAATTTGCCTACGGAAGAAGAGAAAATCGCTAAACCTTGGTTAAATACTAATATTAATTGGGATAAAATTTTGGAACATACCCACAATTTTGTTGCAGTATTTTCAGATAATGATAAATGGGTTCCTATAAGTGATTCTGAAATTTTTAGAGAAAAGCTTAGAGCAAAGATATTTATCGAACATAATAAAGGACATTTTAGCGGAGATGATAATGTAAAAGAGATTAAAGTTGTATTAAATGAATTTTTGTCGATTGTAAAATGAAAAGCGTTCGTGTGATTGTTTCTGGCCAAGTGCAGGGAGTTTTCTTCCGGGCATTTTGCAAAGAACGCGCAGATTTGCTCGGATTAAAAGGCTATGTTAAAAATATCGATGACGACGTCGAACTAGTTCTCGAATGTCCAAGCGAGAATATAGAAAAAATGCTAGAACTTGTAAAACAGGGCCCGCCGGGTTCAGAGATTTCAAATGTAAAATATAAAAATCAGAAAACCGCAGGATTTAAAGACTTCAAAATATTGCTATAAATATGGGAAGAGAAGACGAAATAATAAAAGAAAGGATGAAAAAAATCGAGGAATTAAAAAAGCTAAAGATAAATCCCTATCCATCTACTTTTAATAAAAAAGATTTTGCTGTCGAGTTGCAGGAAAAATATGCAAAATTAAAAAATGAAGAGCGCACAAAATACGCAGCCAAACTTGCAGGCCGTGTGATGATTATCAGGGATATTGGAAAAATTGCTTTTGTCGAGTTCCAGGATTCTTCAGGGAAAATCCAGTTAGTTTTGCAGGAAAAAGAGACATCTGAAAAAGTCTTTAATTTTTTCAAAAAATTTATTGATACCGGCGATATTATTGGAGTCGAGGGCCAAGTATTCAGGACAAAACGCAGCGAGCTGAGTATTCTCGTCGATAAACTCGAAATTTTAACAAAATCCATATTTCCTCTGCCTGAAAAATTCCATGGTATCCAGGATGAAGAAGAAAAATTAAGAAAAAGATATTTAGATATTATCATGAATCCTGAGATAAAAGATCTATTTGTAAAAAAAGCAAAATTCTGGTCAACAATCCGAAGTTTTTTACTGGAAAAAGGATTTTTAGAAGTTGAGACACCTGTTCTCGAGACAAGTGCAGGAGGAGCAAGTGCAACTCCGTTCAAGACTCATCACAATGCCCATGATATCGACGTTTACCTGAGAATTTCAATGGGAGAACTATGGCAGAAAAAACTTATGGTCGCGGGCTATGAAAAAACCTTTGAAATAGGACGCCAGTTTAGGAACGAAGGCATGGATATGGAACATCTGCAAGATTATACTCAGATGGAATTTTACTGGAGCTATGCAAATTACAAAGACGGTATGAAACTCGTCGAGGAAATGTACAAAAAAATCGCAAAAGAAGTCCTAGGGACGTTGAAGTTTGAGACCCATGGCTACACTGTTGACTTTGGAAAAAAATGGGAAGTCTATGACTATGAGGGCATAGTAAAAGAAAATACGGGGATAGATATCTACAAAGCAGATGAAAAAAAGATCAAGAAGAAATTAGATGAATTGAAAATAAAATATGATACTCACGTCGATAAATGGAGATTAATAGATATTTTATGGAAATATTGCAGAAAAAAATTAACAGGCCCTGGTTTTTTAGTCGGCCAACCAGTCGAAGTCTCTCCGCTTGCAAAAAGAAGCGAAGATCCAAAAAAAGTTGAACAATTCCAGGTTATAATTGCAGGAAGCGAAATCGGAAATGGCTACAGTGAATTAAATGATCCGATTGATCAGGAAGAAAGATTTGCAAGACAACAAGAACTCAAGAAAAAAGGAGATGTAGAAGCTCAAGAACACGACCGAGGGTTTGTGGAAGCATTGAAATATGGCATGCCTCCAACATTAGGATTTGGAGTCTCAGAAAGATTATTTTCCTATTTGATGAATCGGCCTATACGCGAGTGCGTAATATTTCCTCTGATGAAACCCGAATCTGAAACAAAAAATGAGCCTAGTAAATAAAACCAGTGTTAAAGAAAAGTCCGAATTTCAGATATCTGAAGATTTCTATGCAGAACTTGAGAAAACCGTCGAGAATTTGGTAAAAAAAGCAGAATCAAGAGCTCGCGCAAACAATCGTCGGACGATTTTTGCCAGGGATATTTAACTAAAATTTTCTTATTTTTCATTAATCAAACCAATCTTTTTTCCAAAATTTTCTATAAATACCTGCAATATGTGTTTGTATCCAGCTACAAAATTATGCTTTTCTGCATGGATTTTAATCGATTTTTTCAATGCTTTTTTTAAAGACTTTTTTAGAATATTGGGATTTTTAAATTTTAATTCTCCGAGCTCAAAATAAGATTTAAAAAATTCTCCTAAAAAATGCGCATCAGATTCTGCAATAACTGGAATTTTTTCTTTTCTTGAAATTTCTTTGACCTTTTTCCAGTCCCCGGGAAAATAAGGGTCTAACTCTATTGCATCAATAAGTTTTTTGTTTTTTACAATTTCTTTCTCGGTAAGACTTATTTTTTTAATAATGAAATGTCCAATCATAACATTATGCAAGGGGTGACTTACGATGATTATACATTTATTTCTGTAAGCATTTTTCAGAACTTCATTTAAAGTTCTTTTTTTTATCATGCCTTCATACCCGACTATCAAGATATGTCCCCGATTTGTTTGAATCTCATCACATTTTATAAAATGAATCTTCTGATGTCCTCTAGATATTGTAATAAATATTTCCTCAAAAGTATAATCTACTTTATATTCTTTTGGTAATTTTTTGCTTATTTCTACAAATCTTTCATATCTTCTATCGTCGTTAAAATTAGCTATTCCTAAAATTAAATTTCCATGTTTTTTATAAAGGTCTTTTAAAAGAGAAGTTACATAATTTTGATTGTTAGGATTTGTAAAGAACAAATGAGCAAAGTCAGAAGTATGGGCATGCAAATCTAATTTAAACTTCATTATAAAAACAAAAGAAGGCCGTACTTTATAAAACTATTCAGGCCTTTTGGTTTCAAATCTTTTAGCCAGCCCAATCCAAGGAGCTATTCTTGTGATAAATAATAAATCTGCTATATGGTCTATTGCTCCTATTACCGAACTTTTCATCTGCATTGGAGTTTGGAGATTGGTTTTTCTTATAGAATCTTTTAGTGATTGAACAAAATTTCCTTCTAGCTCAGGCATTTCTATTTCTGTCCAACTACTTCCGAGTTCATACCATGAATGGCCGTCAGAAAAAGATAAAGCTCCCAAGTGTGGGAAATCTTTTTTTATTCTTTCATAAAATTCTCGTGCTTTTTTATTTGCACCAAGTGGAAGTGGTCCAATAGGTAATCCAAAAGAAGCTTCTCCGTTATGTATTTCTATACTGTCAATTTCTCCTAGGAGGTTTGAATTTCTTTTTAAATAAGGTCCTAGTCCTTCAATAGAAAATGGATGGTCAGAAATTGCTATTGCGCCATTATCTCTAACGTCCTCCAAAGTATCTTCCAAAGGTCTACCTTGTTTTAAGTGTTTATCACATCCAAGCCCTAAAACTAATAAATGCCCCTCTCTCGTCGGTACTTCTTGTCCTTTTACTATAAGAACTTTTTTCCCAGGAACATATACTCCGGTTCTATTTTCTCCGACATAAACCCTTTCATAGCCTCTTGATGCAATTAAATCTTTGTATCGATCATCTTCAAAATTGACAACTCCGACTATAGCATTTTCTCCTAATCTTTTCAAAGCTACATCGACAGTTCTATCAAAATCTCCTTCATAGTGCCGACTGCTTGTTCTTAGATGATTGTGTAAATCTGCTTTTGCCATAGGATATTCAGAATTTTATTGTTTATAAATTTAATTACTTTGAAGTTAATACAAAATAGAGATATTTAAAACCAATCTCTTAATTTTTTCTGTTGGCCATAGTGTTTGAGTAACCACGATTTTTCCATAAATCTATTGATAGGGATTCTCATCCTTGTCTGCATTATCCCGAATGCCTGTCCAATTGTCGTCGCTGTTTCTGGTTTTTTATTGAATGCATTTCTTGTTGCCTCTCTCAATATTCCGACCCCAAGCGGGGCATAATATTCCGGCCTGACCTCGCGGAATATCAGTGCACTGGCCTGTCTGTTTACGCGCTCCAGATACTCGCAGACAGCAAGTCGGTTTGCATAATAAGCTCCTGCAACTTCGCGAGCATAATCTTTTCTTCCATGAAAATTTTCATAGTCTTGCATAAAATAATTATCCTCGCCCATTCTCGCTTCGATTACTTCATACTCAAAATATCCCGGCAACAATAATATTTCATAGTGATTGCCGTTATATTCTGAATTAAATATTCTGATATCATTGAGTTCCTGATAAAATCTTATTCTATCGAGCATCTGTTTTGATATAGTATCGTCGACAGCAGTGATCGACCATCTCGTCGGCACCATTTTTCTTTGCATCTTGACGCCCAGCAATCCTACCGAGAGCAATTTATTCAGATGCGAATTAGATATTCCTGATTTATATAATTCCATCAAAGCAGTCGTAGCTTTCACATCATGATCTCCTGTAAGATAATCAACTTTTTTCTCGACAATCGGATTTTCCTCGATTCTTACTCGATCAAGTAGCGCAGGATTTGCCATTATTGTGAAAACATTGCTCGCTTCAAATCTAAAACTTGGCTTTTTCTTGAGAAAAAATTCACTTGAAACCGGCCTCGAAGAAAGCGCCAGCTCTTGTGTTACTTGTTTCAGCGAGTTCGAGCCCCTGATATGACTGGTACTTCGGCCGTAGATCATCGCACCGCGAAGCTCTAATATCTCTTCGATCGATAAATTTTTTTTGACCCATTCTTCACAGGATGAAAATCTTGTTGTATCCCCTTTTTCAGTTGGTGAAAGTATTCCTGAAAATACATTCGGATAGTTGGCCTTTCCGACAAAAACTTCTGGCGGCGTTGATCCTGAAAAATGCGTCTTGACTCTCGGAGCACGGTCTATGAATTTAGCAAGAATCTTGCATGGTTGCTTGCAAAAACCTCTTCCCTTGCACCTCACGCACATCTCTTCCATTTTTATATTATCAAGAATGGATTTATATTTTCTTATGTATTTTTGAATATAGATAAAAAAATAGATGACTCTAAATATAGATAAAGAATTCACTCAAATTTGCTAAAATAAAATAAAAAATAAAATAAAAATTTACCCTCGTAAATCACTTATTCCCAACATAAGGAATAAAAGTCCGATAAGGACAACGCCAATAATAATTCCGCCTTCAAGGAATGCGATTGTCGCAACTCCCCATGACGCGAAATTTATTGCCGCCCATACAGGAGCAATTACAAGGATTAATCCTAGCAAAATTTCTAAATATTTATTCATGAATTATTAATCAATTTAGAGTTTATAAAGATTTCTCTACATTAAGTTATAGAATAAGTTCTTCCGAGTCTCCATTCTTTAGGAACTCGAAATTGAGTATTTTTACTTATTCCTAATATGGGAGCAGTGTAAGGTTTAATTATCGAATCTAGGTAAACCTCAAGAGGATTTTGTGTATCTACTAAAAATGGTTCTCCTTGTCTAAATAAGACATTGAAAGCATGAGTCTCAGCACCGATTCTTCTGTTTTCTTCAAGAGCACCGAGAACTAGAAATGAATCTCCATCTCTTTGAGCAGCTAATTGGACTAGAATAGCTTTTTCAAGACATTCGCCAACACCAGCTTCAAAGACTTTTGAAAAAGGCAATATTTTTTTATCTGAAAATAGCTCAAGAATCTTCTCTGGAAAAGTTCTTAATTTTCTATAGATCGGGCCGCACGGAACAACGCCGTTTGGCCAAGTTCCTAGACGTTTGTCTATATCTACGTCGTCAATCTCGTAGCTTAGACCAAAACTTTTAGGCACAATACTGCCTTTTTCCAATCTTCCAATAACTACTGAAGGTGGTAATTTTCTAGTCATTTGTCCTAAATAGTCTCTTATTTCTTCTTTTTTTATCATCTTAATTAGCGGTAAAGGATATATTTAAATCTTCCTGCTTGTTACTACTATTAAGATATACCATTATTTTAATCAGCATCATTTAATTTTTTCAGATCCCAGTCCATCGAAGAATTTATAAATCTCTTCTTCCTATGGAAATTATAAAAAGAGGATAAAATGAAACCACTGGGATATTTTTTAGCAGTTCTAGGTATTGTTAGCCTAGCGTCGGGCTTTGTTCCTCAGATACAGAATGCATTATTTATTTCAGAACTCGGGCTAGACAATATTTATATTAGCGCTATCGGCATAGGATTAGTCGTCATAGGAGTTTTGCTTATCCAGAAAGATCCTTCAACAAAACAACCGGTAGAAGTCCCGATCTATCACGGCAAAGAGATCGTAGGCTATAGAAGATTGACCAAATAGATTTTCAGATATTTTTTAAATAATTCTCTTCTCATTTAACAAGTTAATATTGCATTAATTAACAGTCGAAAATATCCTTTAAAATATAAATCAAGATTATGCCTAACCTTTTGCCAATGCTTTTAACTGTCTGTGCAATCTTCCGATTATTGCATTGCCTGCACCCTCTGAGAGATATCCTTTACTGACATTGGCCCGTGTTTCATCCATTCTTTTTAATATATCTGCCTGGAATTGAGCCCTGTTTGTGAATCCTGTTTCACTCATTTCCATATTTATCAATGCCCGTCTTATTGTCCCGTCGAATAATAAGAATATTAATGCAAATATGCCTGTGAAAAAATAGATCCATTCCAAGTCTCCCCATCCAGGATCATAGGACCGATACCACCATAAACCCATAAAAACACCGATAAAAAATAACCATAATATTTTTCTGAGTATTGGATTATCTTTGAACGAGTGTACAAAAAAGAAATATATTACCAACGGCAAAACAGAAGTCAGCACTACCCCCAATACAGAATAAGATAATAAGACTGAGGAGACAAAATCCGACCGTGTCAAAAATCTTGTAGCGAGCAGAGAGACAGAGATAGTGATTATCCATATTGTTGTTTTCTTTTCAGCGAATAGCGGGATTCTCGAAGTTAGGACATAGACTAGAGTAAATACGATCAATAATATCAACAATCTTTGGAACTGCAATTCTACCGACCCTGGTCCGAAAAAGAAAGTCACAAAACCATCTGCAAAAGACCAGACAGCATCTGTGAATTGAGCAACCCCTTTCTGAAGATTTTGTCCAAGTGAAGTCTGTGCCTGATATTGAGAAGATGCAAATTGCATCAGTAAGATTAAAGAAATTAAAATCCCGAAGGCCATACTCTTTTTTATCATGTTTTATTAAGAGATATATAGTTTATAAATATTAGGGGTTAACTCTTCAGAAGTATTTGGATTTTATCTTCAATATCTTTTTTCTTTCTTTTATATTCATCAGGAGTCATTAAATCCTTTGTAAATCTCTCTTCAAGTATTCTCAATTCGTCCCGTAGATCCATAATTTTTTTATCGATGTATTTTAATTTTGAAGTTTCAATACTTGACCGTATCAATACTCTCTGGATTGTTCTGTCGATTAAAAGTATTAATAATGCTATGCCTGCAGCGATTAGATAGAAATATTCCCAGCCAGCAGGAACTTGGACAACCACGTCCTCTGGATTGCCCCAAATTTGTTTATACCATAAAACAAGCCAGACTGCTGCATAAATTGCCCATGCAAACTTTCTTGCTACTCTGTGTTCTGGCCCCTTCAGTCCAACTTCTACAAACCAGAAATATATGATAAAAGGCAGAGCAGTCAATAACGCAATCCCCAGAACTCCTGACGGCGTCATCAGCACGCCTATTAAATCCTGTGTAACAATAAATCTTAGCGATAATATTGTGCTGGCAAGAGTAAGTGTCCATAATATCCAGGATTCTCCGCCGATAGCAGGCACATTAGACAAAGCCATATAGATGATCGCTACAAGTATCAACGCAAAAAGAAGATATTCAAAAGTATTTTGATAAACACCATCTCCCAATAATGCTGTAAGGAAAGGATAAAAAAAATTGACAATAGTCTGGATGACATTATTTACTTGTATAAAAGCACCAGAGCCAGTATCCGGCTCGACAGCACTGACATTTCCGAGAACTAATATTGCAAGCACAAAAATAAAAAATCCAAATACAATCGCACTTCTTTTTTTATTCATAAAAAATAGACGAAGATGATATTTATAAATCTGTCGAAGATAATTTTGAAATAGTTTTCATTTCAATTCGGATAAATAAATTTTTTCAAATGTTTAATAATCACAAGGTAAAAAACATTAAACAGTCTTGCATGACTTACAAATTTAAGTCTTCATTAATTAATAGTCAACTGACGCCGAGAAATTCGCTTTTGGTTTTATATTTGTATCTCTTAAGTACAAAAGCAAATTTCGAGTAAAAGAGATATTTTATAGGAACAAAGTGTAGTATAAAATCCTTAGATTTTCATCAGAATTTTATATTGGAAATTTAGATTATTGCAGAAAAATAAAACAAAACTATTCAGCGAGTATCTTTGCTATATCATTTTCTGCTTGATTAATCGCAGTCATATTTGGTGACGAGGCATTACGTAAGATATCTAGCTCTGCTTGTTTAAGTGCAACTCTTCTTATTTTACTTTTATCTTTAGCAGTTTCTAGTTGAGATCTTATCCATATTCTTTGTATAGATTGATCAAACAAAAGAACCAATAGCGAAATACCTGCTGCAACTAAATAAATATATGCCCATTCTGTTTTTGGTAAACTTGCTATGCCTGCACCTATAATCTGTTTATACCACAAAACAATCCAAACTGCTGCATATATTGCCCATAAAAATTTTCTTGCTACTCTGTGCAATGGTCCGCCTAATCCAATCTCTACAAACCAAAAATATATTGCAAAAGGAAGAGCTGCAAGAATCGCTACACCTAGAACTCCTTGTGGAGCTAATAAAAGACCAACTAATTGTTCACTAACAATAAATCTTAATGCAAGAATTGTAGTGATTATTGCTACTAAAAATACAGTTATTGGACTATTTGTAAAAAGTGGTACACTGGAAGAAGACAAGACCATGTAGAGGATTGCGAAAAGCAATAGACCAATTAAAAAATATTCAAATAAATTTCCATTTGAACCTGATCCTAATATTGGAGTTAACATTGGAGTAAAAACTCCTTTAATATAGTCCATCCCGCTTTCAATAGACACACCTAGTGACGATGGATCTGTTGATCCCGACGATGCTCCAGATGATGATGCACGCACAGCATAATGTCCGGGTGGGAAATTTGCCAATGCTTCTTGTTCACTATTTGCTTCTACTGATTGTACAAATCCATTAGCACTGTCATAAACCCCATAGGTAATCATCCCACTAATCTTCAAAACATTTGAACTAGGAGTTGAAAAACTTGCGAATAAGAATAATAATAATGCACAGAATATTGCTAGACCTATCACTTGATGAGAAGTTAATTCACTATTGCTAACACTCTTTTTCATATTCTATCTATTTAACAGGTATTTATAAATCTTTTCACAATTTCAAGTTTATCCTCGAGGTTTTTATTTTTCATTAAACTCCGAAAAGTCTAGTAAATAATAAAATCCTATTGCAATTTTTCCGTCGGAAAATTTTTATTTTAGATGATTCTAGAATATGATTAAATTAGATTATTATTATATCATCTCCGCAATTTGTTATTAAGATAATTTTTTCAAAGATATCTTTTGCAATCTTAATAGTCTCTGAACAACGCAGGAGATTATTTCTTTTTTACCATAAACATAGAATATGAAACCCCCTGTTGCCGAAGCAAAAGAGGAGAGTTAATTAATATTTAGAGATTTCTGAACTTTTTAAGATTTTTGGTCTGTCTTGGGATTTTCTGAAAAAGAATTGTATTTCCGAGGAGAATTAGAAAAATATTTAGGTATAATAAAAAAACTCGAACACTTTTGGTTAAGCTTACCAAACTAAGTTTTCATTAATTAATCGTCGGTCGACGCCAGTCGACTTATTATGTCGGAAATGAAAACTGCATCTTTTAATGTGCGGTGCCCCATTGTTTTTTTTGATTTTAACGAAGTGCAAAATAGTTCTGGTCAGATTTTTCCGCGTCTCAAAACAAAAATATTTATAAAGCTCGTAATTCTATGATAATTATGAAAAAGAGAGTGAAACGAGTATCTTCTTCGGTAAAATCTAGAACACGATCTCCTGAAAAAGAAAATTCTTATAATACAAAACAACTTTTATTGATTTCTAGCTTTGCGATTATCGCAGCATTAATCTTTTTTATGTTTGCCTCGAGCATTACTATTACGGGACATGCAATTAATACAACTGCATTTCAAGAAGGTTTCAAATATCTCTTTGGGCAAGAACATACAGGTCAATCAACCCTAGAACTTGCGGGCATAAAGTTTTTATTTTTTATACTGGTTTTATTGTTGATCTATCCTATCCTAAAATTTTTCCCTTTTTTAGAGGAGCCTAGGTTTGATTTAATAGTTTGGGTTATTTCTTTTATCGTGGCTTTTTTAGCAACATTTTATATCGCTCCTGCAGAGGTTTATGGCATATTGCAGTCATATACTGCCTTGGGAATTACCCTAACTAGCGTTGTTCCTTTTATAATAATACTTCTCTTTATGTATAAACTCGCAGAAGATCCAAAACCAGCTAAAATAATAATGATGAGGCTTGTTGGCGTATTTTTTGCAGTCTTTTTAATTTATAGACTTGTTGCGTTACTCGGGAGTTCTGTAGAGACTCCTACTAATGTTTGGGAGTGGGCTACTGCAGTCTATGCTATCACTCTTGCTGCTACAGTTGCTGTCATGGTTTGGAGCAAAGCACTTTTACGAATGTTACTTTCACAACGAGCAATCGGCGAAGTTCGTGCAGGAGAAGCATTAAGTAAAATGCAAGTCGAGGCCAGAATAATCGAACTCAACCAACAGGCAGATATCCTGAGTGCAGTTGATCTTCAAGCAGCTGCTCGTTTAAGAGTTGCAGCGAAGAACTTAGAGCGTGCTTTATCAAGCTTCTCATAATCCTCTTATTGCACATTCTAAAAATTTATTAAATCTGATTTATGTATCAATAATCAAAACAATATTCAATCTCCTAACCATCCAATATAAATTCAAAAGTACATAAATTTTAGATTAAAACAATAAATATTCTCTCTACAAATCTCCATCTCAATTTCTTCTCATCTAACCAGATCACGACGGAGATATACTTCTTCTCATCTTCCCCTGTTCTCTCAACGCAGCCATTTCAGCTCCTGCCTCCATTCCACTAACTTTCGCACCTTCAATCATACGGCCCTCCTTAAAATAATCTCCAATGAATTTCAGAGCAATTATCAAGAGTATAAGTGCAACAACTGCAAAAAATAATTTCAGCGGCCCCCAGGTTTCCATCCAGGAAAAAATATTAGCAATATTAAATGTTAGGACAGTCATAGTATACAATGCGCCCGTAGCACCCACAATGCATGCTATGACCACTGCACCAAAGATCTTGATAAAACTACTATCTGTAAAAAAAGGAGAGAACATCTGGACAAACACAAATACGACTATCCACCATCCAAGAACTACAATAAACTTATCAACAGTTATCGTTACATTATTATTTAATCCAATTAAAAAAAGTCTAGCAAAAATCTGCAGGCCTCCCGGAATGATAATCTCCTTCTCAACTATCTGTTCTGTTTTTGTCTTTAATGTATCTATTGTCTGTGATGCACTCGACCCATTTGCCGTCGTACTTTCACCATTCGTAGCAGTATCAGTCGCTGGACTTTGGCCAGCACTAACAGCATCACTGCTTGCCGCATCACCCTCTGCCACAGCAACAACTCCGACTAAAAAAAATAAAACCAATACTGCGATCAATCCTTTTTTCATTCTAATTCAAATAAGCGCACATTTAAAATACTTTCTTAATCAATTGAATCTTAACTTCCGTCCGCCACTAACAATATTTAAAAATCAGACTAGTCTAAGAATACTATGAAATTGACAAGAGGTACAACATTATTATTGCTGATTCTAGTAATTTCCATTGTCCATGCCCTGCCGTCGCCCGATGCCCTAGGACAACAGGTAGAAAAAGGCCAACAAACAATAGAACAGGTCGGAGCGCAGATCCCAATAACCTCTGAAGGAAAACTCGACGAAGGAAGATTAGCTGCCTGGGGATCAAGTGCAGATAAAAAAATAGCATCGATAAATAACTGGCTTGCAGATAATGCTTCCTGGCTCAAGATTGTTTTTGGCATGGTGCCCGAAGTCTCCTGGCTTTTTGCTTTTAACTTTTTCCTGATTCTCTGGGCCTTCAGTCTGCTTTTCGGAGCAATGCCTGAATATTTTTTTCCAGAATCAAAAAATACTGGCCAGATTCTCGGTTTGATGGGCGTAGTTATTTTAGTTAGATCAAAAGCAATCTATTACTTTGCTCATTTTGTGATATTTATCGTCGACACCTGGTGGTTTAAATTGATTGTTATTTTTATTGCTCTTCTTCTGGTCTACCTATCCCAGTGGCTCTCAAAATATGGCGCAGTCCGAAAAGAAAAACACTTCAAGGATCAGGAAAAACTAGACAGGACAATTCTTCATAAAGAAGTCGAGGGATTGAAAAAAGGAAGCGAAAATTGATTTAAAATAATGTCTTCTGGCTATTCTTATCATTGGCCTCATTTAATTTCTCAAGTGCAGAGTCAATCCTCTCTTCAGAAAAATCTCTCGACAATAATATTTCTTTCAATTTTTTTGCATTGACTTTTTTAAAGATAATATCGCCTTTTGTGCAGCACGGATATTCTTTGAATTCTGCATAGACCTCGCTCCAATCAAAATTTATTCGATCCTTATATTTCTCACTACCATGGACAAATTCAAATATCTTTATCGGATACTGATATTTTTTTACAATCTCTAAAGCAGTCTTCGCTCCGATTCCCTTCACACCGCCAGGATTATAATCAGTTCCGACTAAAATTCCTAGGCATATCAGCTGGTCTCGGTTTATCTGCAGATGATTCAGCAGACTTTCAAACTCAATTAATTCAATGCTAGTTTCCACATAATTTCCCGACGATGTTTTTCTTCTCCGAGATAAGGTCAAATTTCTCACAAGTCTTTCAGAACCAAAAAGAAGAGCATCATAGTCCTGCGACGCAGCAGCCCAGGCCTTTCCAGACCGAGACAGATGCGCAGCCTCTGCTTCTCCCTCTCCCAAGGCTTGCACAACCGGGATCCCAATGGCCTCAAGAAGTTCTTTGCTTTCACGGATTATCTCATCAGTTATCTTCACAAATTGCTGAGAATATTTTCTCATACCTTCTGTATCTTCTTCAGACTTAGCTTCAAGATATTTTCCCTTCGCAATCTCCTTAGCTTCTTTTCTTTTTTTGATTTCTTCTGCTTTTAATTCCGACGGCCTTCCGTCAAAGACATAGATCGGTTTAATGCCTTCTTGGATAAGATTAAGATTCCTATAAAACAAACCAGATATGTGGCTAGTTATTTTTCCTTTCTTGTCCATCAGCGGAGTTCCATCTGCCTGTCTTATCGTCGTCAAAAACTGGTACAATGCATTCAGAGCATCTATCGCAACAATTTTGCCCTTAAGGTCTTTCAGCGTTATCTCTTTTCTCGGAACAATGTCCGCAATCTGCACACCCATTTTTTTCTCAAGAAGTCTAAATTAATAAAGTTTTGCTATTATCTTCGTGTTTCTCTTGTGTGAGCTTTTATCTCATCTCTGAGTCTAAAAAAATATTTTCTTCTGTCTCTGGCGCTCATTCTGGAATATTTTTCTACATAACAACCCTTATCTCTTAATTCAGCTAATTTTTCTCTTATCAATCTATCATTTGGATTATGACTAAGGCACTCCGCAGAAATAATTCTTTCATATTTCTGCCAGTCTTGTGGTTTAGGTGTTTCCCCTGCTTTTTTTGCACCGCTTTCTGAATTTCGTTTACTTGCAACATACCACTCTCTATCTCTTCGTGCATCTTCTCTTCTCTCTCTTTCTGCTATTATTCGTGCATATTCTTTAGGATTAGTTCTCTGAAGATAAACCATATCTGCCAAGTTCCGTTCAGCTTCCAATCTAGCAGGATCAAACTCCTCGCTATCTCTCAATTCTTCACATGCAACATTGCCCAAATCATCTGCGCTCATATTGTCACATCAATAAATCTGCCAAGATCAGATAGTCCTCCATGATTTTCTTTTTGTGTTATCGTCGGAAATAAAGAATTATATTTTTCTCCAAAATAATCTATGACCGAACGAACCATTCTTCCAGCCCTATATGCCCAGCTTCTTTCATTATCTTGATTAGTTAATCTATCGTTTGTATATTCAATTTCCCTCATAGTTGCATCTATCTCTAATCTTCCAGGTCCAGGTGAATTTATTCTTTCCATATTTTTCCTCGTATTCTTGTGTTTTTATGCTTTTCTGTTAATTAAAAAAATAAAAAATAAAAAATTTGTTTTTACTTTAATTGAGCTGTTAATAGGCTTCGGTCTTCTCGTCTTTCAAATAATCTTGTAACTCGTTCATACAAATCTCCTACTGTATAAACAGCAGCAGCCGTAGCCATCTCTGGACTCAAAAGTGTAGCCATAGATTCTTCATTGCTAACTGCTTCGTCAATTAGATAAACTCCAGCAGCTAGGCCGCCAAATTTTAAAAGAGAGCCTACAGCGCCCGTCCCTAATTGTGCTAATCTTGATCTTAGTCCTGTCATTTTTTTACCTCCCTGTTATTTAGTTCAAATTTAGTTTCAACTATTTTTATCATTCTCGTATCTGTTCTTTTTTTGTTTTCCATTTTTTCTTGTGATTTTTTATGTTTGATAAAAAATAAAAACTTGTTTAGTAAAAGCCAACAAGTGAAGCATTAAACGTTTCTCTTGCTAAATCTTCCACCTCTTCTCTTTCTTCTTTAGGTACTGGCTCATATTCAACTGCGCCCTGCGAACCAATAGTTTTTGGATCAACATATCCTACAACACTGACTGCGGTCAAGGGATTTCCACTCGCATCAAAATGAGTTCTAGGTCTAACTAATAGTGTCCGTCCAGAGCGAGCCATATGGAGCTCATCTTCACCGACTACATATCTTTTGTTCATTTTTTCCTCCATAAATTTAATCATTTTTATGATAAAAGATAGAAGCAAAACTACTATTTAAACCTTTCTATTTGTTACCACTTAGGAGTTATAATTATATTTTTTGTCTCCTAGAAAACATATTTACTTCACCACAAAAATCCTTATAAGCCTAAGAAAAAATAACTTGACTATGGAAATCGACGCAGAAACACTTGCACACATGGATTATTTATTATTGAGCTATGATCCTAAAAGTTCTACCACCATACATAGCCGAGACGCATCTCAATTTACTAAATTGAAAATATCTGCTGTTGAGTTGAAAGCTATCAAGAGAGAAGATATCGACAGCCGATTATACAATACTATAGTTCAATGTCAAAGAAAATACCCTCGGTTTGTCAGTATGCGTAGTTATCTTATGCATCAATTGATTAAAGATTTTGGCCGAAACGGTTTTGAGCTAGCAACTCCTCTATTTTCAGGAGTATATTGCGGGAATCGTGAACAACTCAAAGAACGTGCTGATAGAAAAGAAGGCCTTGGCCAAAGAGTTGCAGACGTGATATTTCTCAGACCAATAACACTCTCTCCGCCCAAAGAGGATCCAATATTGAGCGAGCTTCGTCAGATATTCAAAAATCTTCCACCTGTTTCTTAAAACTTTCTTTCGACCAAAAATCTTTATATATAATCTTGCTCTTATAAAATCATGAAAATCCAATTCATTCCCCTTGATTTTTCAACCTTTGACTATCAGGGAAAAAACTACATCCAGCTCATCGGACGGACCGATAAAGGCAAACGCGTTGCTGTGATCGATAATTATGAAGCGAATTTCTGGGCCATTCTAAAAAAAGATTTGAGCACAAAAAAAATCCAAGAGATTAAAGAAAATATTCTCGACATAAAAATAGAATCCCCATCCAGAGTAACTAAAATTGAAAAAGTCGAACTTCACAATAAAAAATTTCTAGGAAAAGACGTCCAAGCTCTTAGGGTTTTTGTGACCAATCACAAAGACAGCCACGCCATCGCAGATCAGATGGGTTGGCCTGAAATAGAAAAACGTCGCGAGTATGATGTACCAATAATATCAAAATATATCATCGAGAAAAAGATCTCTCCTTTCAATTTCTATGAAGTCGAGGGCCAGATCCTGAATAACTCACCGGAATTCGGAGGCATTGATTCCAGTTTGGACGTCGATATTTGCCTGAAAGCAGAAAAAATATCTCTTTCTCCTGATCAGCCGATCTTCAAACCAAAGATTCTTGCTTTTGATATTGAAACAGACGAATTCGAAATAGGAAAAGGAAAAATATTGATGATATCTCTCTATGGAGAAAATTTCAAAAAAGTTCTTACTTGGAAATCCTGCAATAAAAGTCAAGATTTTGTTGAGTGCTTCAAAGATGAATCAGAAATGCTCGAAGCATTTGTGAAATATTTCAAACATTATAGTCCAGACATTCTCACAGGCTATTTTTCCGACGGATTCGACTTGCCATATTTGAGATCCCGAGCCGAATACAATAAAATAAAACTCTCTCTCGGAATAGACAATTCTCAGCCATCTTTTTCCCGAGGACGCATAACTTCTGGAAAGATCGACGGCATAGTCCACCTAGATCTCTACAGGTTCATAGAAACAGCCTACTCTCAATATCTTCAATCCGAGACATTATCTTTGAACGACGTCTCCAAAGAACTCCTCGGAGAAGGCAAGCATGATTTTGATTTTGCTAAGATGAAAAAAATGACTTCAGAAGATTGGAAAGATTTTTTTAAATACAATCTCCATGATTCAGAATTGACTTTTCGTCTTGCGGAAAAAGCTTGGCCAGACCTGTTAGAATTTTCAATAATAATGCAAGAGCCTCTCTTTGATGTTTCCCGTGACGGCATGTCAACCAATGTCGAGAATTATATTCTTCATAATCTCGAGAAGTTCAATGAGATTGCTGAAAAACGACCACTCCACGACGAGATAACTCTGCGTCAATCCAGAGGAAAATACGAAGGCGCCTTTGTTTTCCAGCCAAAACCCGGATTGTATGAAAATTTATGCTTTTTTGATTTCACCTCTTACTGGCCTTCAATTATTATTACTTTCAATCTTTCAAGATCAACTTTTTTAGAATCAAAAGAAAAAGACTCATTAGAAGTCGATGTTTCTGGAAAGAAATTTTATTTTTCAAAAAAACCCGGTTTTTTCCCAGAGATGCTAAAAGAGGTTATTGAAAAAAGAAAAAAATATAAAAAAGAATACAATGAGAATCCTGACCCTTTTAAAAAAGCAAGATCCAATGCATTTAAGCTTCTCGCAAATGCCTCCTATGGCTATCAGGGATTTTTTGGAGCAAGATATTACTGTCCAGAAGCAAGCGCAGCCACAACAGCCATTTCGCGGGAATTTACAAAAAAAACAATAGACTTGATTAATTCCAAGGCATATGGGGTTATCTACGGCGATACTGATTCTATCGCGCTGAAATTAAATGATCATACAAAAAAAGAAACACTAGAGCTCCTTAAAAATATCAATAAAGATCTTCCTGGAATTATGGAATTGGATCTCGAAGATTTTTACAAGCGCGGCCTATTCGTCTCAAAAAGAACAACAAAAGAAGGCGCAAAGAAAAAATATGCATTGATAGATGAAAAAAATAAGATGAAGATTCGCGGTTTTGAGACTGTCCGCCGAGACTGGTGCACTCTGGCCCGAGACCTGCAGAATAAAGTCCTGGAATATACTCTTATCGACGGAAATGAAACAAGAGCTTTAGAACTCATAAAAACCACAATAAAAAATTTAAAAGAAAGAAAGATTGATAGAAAAGATATAATAATTCGCACTCAGCTTAAAAAACCCCTGACAGAATATAAATCAATAACGCCCCATGTCGTAGCTGCTCAGAAAATCGAGGCAAGTGGCTTGCCTGTGACAATGGGCATGCTTGTTGAATATTTCATTGCAGAAACTCGCGAGAAAAAATCACTTGTTCGGGATAAAGTAAAACTCCCTGACGAAAAAGGCGAATATAATATTGAGTATTATCTTGAGCACCAAATTTTTCCAGCCATTGAAAATATTTTGGATGTTTTTAATGTGAATATCCAAGAGATAACAAACGGCAAAAAACAATCCAGCCTCGGTGAATTTTGATTTATTTAAGATAGCCGAGTAATTTTCTAGTTTCTGCTTCTAATTCTTCTCTGCTAGGACTATTGCCAAGAGTTTCTATTCGAGGAATTCCATCTTCTTCTTCAAATTCCAATTGATCTTCACCTGCATTTAGATCATCTTCAAATATCAGATCATTCCAAGATCTTAATTTTTGAGGTTCTGGATCTTCAGGAGGAAAGCCGTTTATTTCTCTATATTCTTTTTCTAATTCTGCAAATCTTTCGCAATAGACTCGATAAACATTATTATCTTCCGTAACATACCACGCATCATTATTTTTTGAAAGAGGTAAAACCCCGCTTATTTTAGTAGTATCAAAAAGAGTACCCCAACTTTGCAAGTGGTTGTGATCAAAAGAAGGTATTACTAATTTATGGCCGTCTGTCAGTCTCCACTGATCATGTAAAACATAATTTATAGCATTTATTTTCTCTAACTCTGCACGCGTTCTTTCATCAAGAATTAAAGTTCTCAGAGGTTTTTGTTTAACTATGGCTTGTCTATTTTCTTCTCCTAGCAATGTATCTAATCCTTTCCTCGATCTTTTGCCACTAATCCCAGATATAGTCGGCTTTGGCTGTTTGCCATTTTGCATCCAGTAAAGTATTTTTACAGGTTCCATTTTTATAAAATTGTTTATATTCTTTTAAATTTTACATCTACACAACCCAGATCATCTGTTCTTAGTTCATAGGTCCCTAAATGTTTGGCATTTTCGCCGAACAGATGGCATCTCTGAACTTTTTTATCTCCCAAAGGGAAAGTTGATACTAAGTATTGTGCTCTTTCTAAAACATTTTTTTCAATATTTTCTTGCATTATTTCTCCTGGCTTCTTTTTGAAACCAATCCTCAGATAATTTGAGTATATAAACCTTCCTACTTGAGACTATTATTAAGTAACAACAATATCCTAATCCAAGCCAACCCCAAATTTTATAACACCTCTTTTCATCCTAGAGTCATGCACTACAAAGAAAAAATAAAATATCATCCAAAACCAGAATTTATCGAGCGGATGCAGGCCCTCATCGGCAAAGAAGATGCTGATGTATTCTTCAAGATAGCCTATGAAGAAACCCCAGACTCTATTAGATGCAATACTCTGAAAATATCTCCAGAAGAACTTAAACAAAAACTTGAATCAAAAAACTGGAAAATCCATCAGCCATTTTCCCAATTTCCCGAAGTGATAATTGTCGATTCAGAACTCGGACCAGGCGAGTTAGGGAATACAAAAGAACATCTTCTCGGTTATTACTATGTTCAAGAGATTTCTTCAATGCTTCCGATTCTAGCCCTACAACCGCAACCAGGCGAGATTCTCCTCGATCTCTGTGCTTCTCCTGGCTCAAAGACAACTCAAGCCGCAGCAATGATGCAAAACCAAGGAACAATATTTGCCAATGATCTGGAGATGGGCAGGATAGCGATCCTCGGTGCAAACCTGGAAAAATGCGGAGTCATGAACACTATTGTGACGAGAAAAGACGCAGTCCAACTATGCAAACTTATTGAAAAAAAATCAAATTTAAAATTCGATAAAATACTCGTCGATGCACCCTGTTCAGGCGAAGGAACACTGAGAAAATCTCCAAAAACTTTTTTGATGTGGAATGTTAAAGTTATAGAAAAGTTTTCTCGAGTTCAAAAAAAAATCGCCTCTTCTGCCCTCAAGTTATTAAAAGTTGGCGGCGAGATGATTTATTCAACATGTACTCTATCGCCAGAAGAAGACGAGGAAGTTGTAGATTTTCTCTGCAAGAATTTTGACATTGAAATAGAAAAAATAGACTTGCCTTTAAAATTGCGTTCTGGAGTCTGCGAGTGGGGCAGGAAAGTTTACGATGAAAGAATAAAAAACGCCTGCAGAGTTTATCCTCAAGATAATAATACTGACGGATTTTTCCTTTGCAAAATTAAAAAATTAAGCGACCTCTGCCGCATAATAGACTATGACTAACATACAATTTCTAGACAGCACAAAAAAGAAAAAAATAATTTCAGAGCTAGAAGTTTTTGGAGTAGATAGCATTCCTTATCTTCTCTTAAAATTCGGCAAAGAACGAGTTCGTGCCTATTCAGGCAGTATGTCCAACAAAGAACTATACAATATATGTTCTTTTCTTCCTGTCGAGCTCATCGGCATATACTTTGGAAAAGAAGTCAATGGCGGAGAGTTTGAGAATTTTCGTCTCAGCACCGACGCACTTCATGCCCTTCAATCCCAGATTGATAAAAATATTGTGGACCTCTTGCCAGAGCAGGAAAAAGAATGGTTCTTCGGCTCAAACATAAATTTATCAGAAGAACAGCAGAAAAAATACCAAGACTTGAAGGGTTTTGTAGCGATGCGTTCTGGCCAAGACTTCCTAGGGATTGGAAAAATCTCCAATGATAAAAAACTTATTTCAAATTTTCTGCCGAAAGAACGTCGAAGAAGAAAGATGGGCTAACTGGCATTGCTTATCTGTAAACGACTTACTCCAAATGGAATATCTGCTCTTTTGAGAAGTTTTTGCACTCTGCTTACTCTTGATTCTGGTTCAAGATCCGGAGAAGGATATTTAAATCTTGCTTCATCACTACAAATTTCTATTTCATAAGAGTTCTCTTTTCTCCATGTTGCATACATAAAATAAATCCCCTCCACCTTTAATCCCTTTAGTGGTTCTCTTTTTCCAAGAGGCGTATCAGGGCCTTCTAGTTTTCCAGCAAATATCTCTAATAATTTTTCTTTTGTCTAATTATGTAAAATAAATTCACAGTCATATGCTCCTGTACAAAGCATTAGATCTTCACCTTGCACATCTGTCAATCTTTCTGCTTGAGCTCGGACACTTGTAGTATCTGGTTTTGTCAAGTTTACTCCTATTAGCATAGGATCTGGAAGGCCTTCTAAAATTTTTTCCAGCAATTTTACTGAGATTTGCTTTTTTCTTGTCATATATGCTTTTTGACCTTCTCTGATTTATAAAACTTTTCTAAAAATTTTCACTACTTATCGCCAGATAAATAATTTTTTAAGATCCACCCAAAACTCTCGCGATTGTTCTTGTCGTCGATCTTCCTTCTATCGGAGGTATGATCACAATTTTTCCGCCATAGGACTCGACAACTCTTCTCTCTGACTGATTTATAGTATCGATTGTATAATCTCCGCCCTTGACATAGACTTCTGGTTTTAATTGCCTTATCATCTCAATAGGACTATCATCATTGAATATCACAACTCCGTCGACACAGCCCATTGCAGCGATGATCCTCGCCCGATCTTCTCAGATATCAATTCTCCTTTTTTATCCCCTTTATTCTTTTTACAGATTCATCTCCATTCACTCCGACCAAGAGATAATCTCTATACTCTTTCGCTTTTTCCAGACATTCCACATGGCCCACATGCAGAATCACATAACATCCGTTTGTCCATACTATTTTTTACCATTTTTTATTAGATTTTCAATTATATATTTAAGTTCGTTCAAACTTTTTATTTTATTTTTGCTTTCCATTTTTACTCAAATATACCAATCTTATTGATTATGCACTTTAAAACATTTTGGGATTTTTTCCGTATTAACATTAAAACAAAATAATACAAAGCACAATTTTTCAAAATTCGGTAACTATAAAAATACTCTGAAACTCATAAAAAAATGGAAAAGCAAGAAATAGAATATTATAAAAAATCAGGCTTAATAGCTTCACAAGTCAAAAAATTTGCAAAATCCTTTATCAAACCAGACATGCCTCTTCTCGAGATTGCCGATAAAATAGAATCAGAAATAATAAAACTTGGTGGCCAACCTGCATTCCCAGTAAACCTTTCAATAAATGAGATCGCAGCCCACTATACTCCGAACATGCAAGATAAGACTCTGGCAAATGGTCTGCTAAAAATAGATCTTGGCGTCGAAGTCGAGGGCTGCGTCGCAGACACTGCTTTTTCTATTGATCTCACTCCCGATAATAGATTTAAAGAGATGATCGAGTTGAATGAAAAAATTCTTGAGTCAGAGCTGAAATCAGTAAAATTTTCCAGTTCTGTTGGAGATATAGGAAATTCTGCTCAATCGACCATCGACGATTTCAATCGTAAAAATAAAAAAGAATATGTCACCATAAAAAATCTTTCAGGCCATGAATTAGGCAGCTATAGGATTCACGCAGGATTGACCATTCCTAATCACGCAAACGAGAACAATACACAATTAAAAGACGTGGCAATAGCAATCGAGCCATTCGTGACCACGGGCCGAGGCGAAATTTACAATTCTTCAAATTCAGAAATTTTCATGCTTGAAGATCCTGAAAAAAATACTCGCGATAAAGACGCCAGAGTTCTTCTTGCATTCATCCGGGAAAATTACAAAACAAAACCATTCTGCAAACGATGGCTAGAAAAAGCTGGCTTCAAAAAAATAAATATTTTTTTAGCACAGATGGTCCAGCAAAGCATTCTGCATAATTTTCCAGTATTGATCGAGAAAAATAAAAGTCCCGTAAGTCAGGCCGAAGACACTGTTCTGATTCTTAAGGATGAAGTGATTGTGACAACTCGCTAGATTCTAATATTTTTTTCATTCCACTTTCTCCAGTTCTTGTCGTTCCAATATCTGTGCTTTCCCATCGAGGAATATTTGGCTCTTCGGTTTCTTTTGCCTCTACAGTGGGCCTTTCTCTGTACATCCAACTTCTGATAGAATATCCGAGATGATATGAACCAAAAAGTAATGCTCCAATTAATAGCGCTCCCAAAGCTTTTTCTGCGTCTTCAGTCCTATCTCTTTTTCCCTCATCATAGTTTGTCATATTTTTTGAATAATTATTGAATATTTAAATCTTCTTAGAAAATTTCAGCTTGATCAGTAGCGATCACAGCAGTACTGTCTCCTTCGGATTTTTTCAGAAGATCGCTTTCTTTTACCGGTTCTCTCATTAACTCATACCTCGTCGTTCCAAGACTCCCTATCTCTTTCTGTTCTCTTGTTGTTCTCGTTTCTCTAGCTTCTGCACTCCGAGGATTAGACGATAGACTGCAAAGACAATAGACAAGGGGGATTCCTACAAGACCTATTAAAATTCCTCGAACACATTCAGCCATTTTCCGACCATAGTGAATATCTACATTTTCATAATCCATCTTTTTTGGATAATAATCTCGTATTTAAATCTTTTCAAAAAAATTTACATATCTATAGAATTATCTTCTTATCGCCCGATCATATTCTTTTCTTGCTTCTTCATATTTTTTCTTTGCTTCATCAATCCGATTCTGTTTGTTCTTGATAGCATTAATCTTTTCCTGCGCTTCTTTTATTTTTTCCTCTGCTTCAACTATCTCCTGTTTTTCTCTTGAGTTCAATACTATAGATTCTTCTCTTTGTTTTTTCTCGCTTAATTTTACAACACTGACATGGTCATCATCATCTTCATTTTCAAAATGACATTCAAGTCCTCTTTTCTTTAGCTTGTATATTACTACGATTACAACTATGACTACAATTACGATGATAATATATTTCAAATATGGTTTTATGTAACTATCATAGGTTTTGCTGAAAAATCCAGGACCTTCAGGACTAGTCTCGGTTTTAGCAGGAGTTGGTGCAACTACCGGTGTTGAGTTTGTTTTATTTACTGCTGCTGCACTTGTGGTGTTTGCGGTATTTGTTGTATTTGTCTTCGTAGAATTTGTTACATTCGCAGTAGTATTTGTAATATTTGCTATCGGAGTTACAGGTACAATTTTAGCAGATAGATTACTTCCCACGGTTCCAGGCGTGCTTTTAGCAGGATTGTCCAAATTAATATAGATAGTATCTCCAGTACTATAATTTCCAAATCTTCCATAGGCAATTATTTTTCCATTTTTCTTAGCCTGCACATAGACTGCGAGCAGATATTGGACATCAGAGTTATAATTTATAGTATATCTTCCGACAGAATCACTTGTTCCATTAAAATTAGCATATTCAGCATAACTCAGGGGATTATAAAATCTAACAACAATTTCATGGGCCGATTGAGTATTGACAGTCACCGGCGTGACTATTGTCCCAACTACCATCGAAATCATGCAAATAAAAAGTAAAGCACATGAAACTTCTTTTTCTCTTGCCATCTTTTATAAAAAAAGAATATAAAACTTATTTATAAATATATCGCAAAAGTCTTTATCCGTTATAAGTAATAACTAACCCATATAACTCTTCGACTCAAGAGCAGCCTTCGCACTTCTCAAATACTGCGACTCAATCTGCCTATATCTTTCTGCATCTCCCTTTGTCACCGACGGAGTTACTTTGTCCATTGCTTTATCAAAATGTTTCTTGCTGACTTTTTTAGTGTTGATATCTTCTCTCAAGGCCAACATCGCAGCTTCCCGAGTGAGCGATTCTAGATCAGCGCCAGTATAACCTTCGGTCTTATCTGCAATGTTCTTCAGATCCACATCACTTTCAATCGGCATTTTTTTCGTATGTATTTTCAAGATCTGCAATCTTCCTTCTTTTTCAGGAACAGATACACAGACAATCCTGTCAAATCTTCCAGGTCTCAGCAAAGCAGAGTCCAGCATATCAGGCCTATTCGTAGCTCCGATGACGATTACATTGCTCAAGTCTTCTATTCCATCCATTTCCGCAAGTATTTGGTTCAAAACTCGCTCAGTAACTTTTGCTCCCGTATCATATCCTCTTTTTGAAGCCAGCGAATCAATCTCGTCGAAAAATATTACACACGGAGCAACCTGTCGAGCTCGTTCAAATATTTTTCTTACACCTTCTTCAGATTTGCCGACCCACATGCTCAGTAAACTCGGACCTTTGACTTGTATAAAATTTGCTTCTGATTCATTCGCAACAGCTTTAGCAAGCAAAGTTTTTCCTGTTCCGGGCGGCCCATAAAGCAAGATTCCCCTCGGTGGTCTGATTCCAAGATTTTCAAAAGATTTAGGATATTTCAAAGGCCATTCGACAGCTTCTCTCAATTCCTGCTTCACTCCGTCGATGCCGCCAATATCTTCCCATTTTGTATTTGGTGTTTCAACAAGAACTTCTCTCATTGCCGACGGCCTTACAACTTTCAGAGCATCATCAAAATCTTTTTTAGTGATTTTCAATTCTTCCAGAACTTCTTTTGGGATTTCTTCATCTTCTTCTAATTTTAATCGAGGCAGTAATCTTCTAAGGACAGCCATCGCAGCTTCTTTAGCAAGTGCGTTTATATCTGCACCAACAAATCCATGAGTTTTCGATGCAAGTTCGTCCATTATACCTTTCAAAAATATTCGGCTTAATTCTTCTTTTTCTTTTGTAGGGAAAGAGTGAAAAAGTTTCTCATCTTTTTTTTCATCTCCTGAAAATTTATTTTTTAATGAGTTTAAAGATTCAATTTCTTTTGCATCTTGAGCAATTTCTTGGCTTATTCTTTTTTTAGTTTCCAAATCTGAGATATTTTTTAGATCAGCTTCCTGCACCTTTAGTTTCGCAGATAATTCTGAGATTTCTTTTTCAATATAATCTTTCTTTACCTGAGGGATAACAGGCATTCCACGAGTATGGATCTTCAAAATATTTAATCTTCCATTTTTATCAGGCACAGAGATCTCGACTTCTCGATCAAATCTTCCTGGCCTTCTAAGTGCAGGATCAAGTGAGTTATGTCTGTTAGTAGCACCGATGACAACAACTTTTCCTCGAGCATTTAGCCCGTCCATCATTGTCAGCAATTGCGAAACAACCCTTCTTTCGACTTCTCCCGTGACTTCTTCCCTTTTTGGAGCAATAGCATCAATCTCGTCGATAAAGATGATTGAAGGCGCATTTTTCTCAGCTTCCTCAAAAATATCTCTTATTCTTTTTTCAGACTCGCCGTAAAACTTTGACATTATTTCAGGGCCATTCAATAAAATAAAATGCGCATCACTTTCATTCGCAACAGCTTTGGCCAACATCGTCTTTCCTGTTCCAGGCGGACCATAAAGTAAAACTCCCTTCGGTGGCTCAATTCCTAATCTCGCAAAAATTTCAGGATGTTTCAGAGGCAGTTCAACCATTTCTCTGATTTTTTTGACTTCTTCTGTCAATCCCCCAATATCTTCATAGGTCACTTGAGGTATAGTATCTTCAGAGACTTCTACTGCTTTTGGATTTAATGTTATTTTTGTATTCTCAGTTATCACGCATGGTTTTGTCGGATTCGTCGATACAATTGTGAATCTTAGCTGCCCGATTCCAGGAAAACCCTGCATCCCCATTCCCATCTGCCCGAAAATATCATTGAACATCTCGCCCATATCTTCAGACATCATATCCCGTCTTCTCTGAGCTCCGCCAAGCACAATCAGATCTCCTTTTACAATCGCTCGGCCAAGTAATCCTTGCTTAAAACTATCTGGATCTCCCTGGACAATAACTCCTTGCTGTGCAGGCGCGATTGTAATTTTTTTTGCTTCTTCAACATCTTGTTTTTTTATTTCAACAAATTCACCAATTCCTGTTTTAGCATTCTTTCTTGTTATACCGTCGATTCTTATTATCTCTTCTCCAATATCAGCAGGATACGCCCGATCAATGATTGCTACGCTTTCTCGTTCTCCTCTGATAGAAATAATATCTCCTCTTGCTAACCCTAGTTTTTTCATCATTCCAGTATCGATTCGCGCTATTCCTCGATAAGCATCATCAGGCAGAGCTTCGACTACACGAAGTTTTATAGTATTCTGTTGTGGCGTGCTTCCTATCAATCCCATGTTAAAAATTTAACGACAACCTCCCCATTTCTTCCATGCACAGTTCAACCATTTTTTTCATTTGATTATCCTGTTCATTCATAAAATCAATGATCTCCCGAGGTATCGACACAGCGTAGCTGTTACCAACAAACCTCAACTTGACTTTAAATGTTTTTCTCTTCAGCTGCATAAAATTTTCATAATCACTAGAATCTTCTGGATGAATTATTTTATTGTCGCAATTATCGCACTGAAGAACTCTTAATTTTACACCATTCCTTTCTATCTCTCCTCGTTGCATTTTTATATCGCAGTTCTTGCATAAAATTTTATTATCAAATATATCCGTCATGTGTATACATCATGTAGCTACTTTTTAAATCTTTCGGAGAAAAACTATCTATTATTAAATAACAACCAAGAAGAAAATGCTTATGCGGCCTCAACTAATCGTACCAAGGTCTTCGGAAACTTAGGGTCTCGATAGTCGCAA
>CAYHOV010000006.1:0-32945 GCA_964358615.1 Candidatus Woesearchaeota archaeon
GACGACGCTGGAAATGGCTCTGTTGCTCTGAAGAACGGAGGAAAATGGAAATTCTTCCTCAGATGCAGAGATGCGTACGGAAATACTAATGGTGATGAGTTTATCGTGCAGACCTGCGTTGACAAAGAACCGGACAAGACACCGCCGACAATAAAAAGCGCGTCGCTGGCAGACCAATCATGCATCGCAAATATCGCTAACTCAATAAATGTGGAATTCTATGTCAATGAACCTTCTGAATGCAGATGGAGTTTGACTGATCAAGACTACTCGGTAATGCCAAATACAATGAGCTGTGCCAGCGATATGTATGCTATAAATAAAAATGGATTATATACCTGCATCGCAAATCTGTCTGGAATAAAAAATAATGTCACAGACTTCTACGTAAGATGCAAAGACGGTCCGACGAGAATCGAGAGCAAGAGAAATACAAATCAGAATAGTTTCAAACTAAGCCTGAGAAAAGGAGACAATCTAGTGATAAAAAGTGTTGGTCCAAATGTGACGACAATCTCGGGTGCATTGGATCCGATGCCGGTTTTCCTGACAGCAGAAACATCTGGCGGATGCAACAGTGGCGAGGCTGTTTGCTATTATGCTCCTGCTAGTGAAGAAGATTATACAATGTTCCTCGAGAATAATGGATCACGACATGGACAGACACTACAATTGAGCAATGGAAATTACAGCTACAATGTCGGATGCGTCGATGTGGGAGGAAATATTGCAAAAGCAAACAAGAATTTCAGTGTGTTCATAGAAACAATGCCTCCTGCAATCGCAAGAATATATGCTGAAGAGAGTCAGCTGAAGATTGTTACAAATGAAAATTCAAGCTGTGCTTATTCATTCGACAATTGCAATTTTAACATTACCTCTGGAGTTCCGATGACAACCAGAGACGGCACAAATCATTTTGCAGGAGATTGGAATCCTGACAAGACATACAGAATAAAATGTAAGGATAAATTCGGAAATATTCCTACCGACTGTTCTATTGTGCTGAGACCTTCGAGATTGTAGGGGTTGAAATCTTTATAAATTCTGATGCTTAGGAGATAATATGATAAAAAGAGGATTCAATAAAAAAAGAGGACAGCAGACAATGTCTATGCCATTTGGTCTGATTTTCTCAATAATGCTGATAGTGATATTCATCATCGTCGCAATAGTAGTTATAAGAAATTTTTTAAGTGTCGGCTCTTGTACTGAAATCGGACAATTCTACACAGGTCTGCAAAAAAATGTAGACAATGCATTCTACAGCCAGGAATCGTCGTTTAATTTTACAGTAAGTTTGCCGAGTGATGTGACGACGATATGTTTTGTAAATCTCAGCAAAACTTTTTCAGTAAATGATGATAATGCAAGAGATTTGGAAAGCTTCAGATTTCAGGGAGAGAAAATAAATTTATTCCTAATGCCGTTGAGTGCTGGATGTGATATGCCAAGCAAATTGATAAAACACATCAATATCGAGGAGATAACGCGATCTAAAAATCCGTATTGTGTGAGCACAAAAAAATATCAGATGAAAATAAAAAAAGGGTTCTATGATAAATTAGTCTCTCTTGTGTAAAATGAAAAGGGCAGATTTTGATTTTAGTGTGATGTTTGCGCTTATAGTCGGAGCAGCTATCCTTGCGTTGGCGATATATGGTGCTATTAAACTTGGCGAGTTAGGGCAGTATCGACAAACTACGGAAACCGCAGTTGAAATAACTATTTTAACAGATCCGCTGCAGGCAGGACCTGCAGAAGCTTCCTACAGCAAAATAAGTTCTCCGACGGAATTTTTGATAGAGAATGGATGCAATGCAGTAGGATTCGGAAGAAATGAAATCAGAGTATTAAATCCTAGTAAAAATAGTTTTGTCGGCGGAGAAAAAATCAGTGTATATGACAAATATATTTTTTCTGCATCAGAGAGAGGAAAAGAATTTTATGTGCTATCGATGCCATTTGAATTTCCATACAAGGTCGCAGATCTATTATTTTTGACTTCAAAAAAATATTGTTTTATCGAGCCTCCTCGAGATACAGACATTGAGCAGAGATTGCTCGGGCTTGGGATGAAAAATGTACAGGTCGGAAAAAGAGAAAATTGTTCTTCTGACGCTGTCAAGGTATGTTTTGGAGTCACGGGCGGCTGTGGAACCAAAGATATTATTGTATCTGGAACTTGTCTTCAGAATTGTGAAAATGCCTATGAAGAAGGTCATGTGGATAAAAACGGAACGAGAGTTTATTATGTAGGCAATTTGATGTATGCTGCGATTTTTTCAGATAAAAATATCTATGACTGCAATGTCAAAAGATTATTATATCGTGATGGAAGAATTGCGCAGGTATATTCGGGAAAAACAGAATTGATGAATGCCCGAGGATGCAACACCCGGTTAAAACAGGATCTGGATATTTTTTCTTCTCGAGTTTTAGAAGAAAGCAAAAAAATCGAGGCTAGACCGGACTTATTGACAAATATGGAAAAACAACTAAAGGAGAAACAGGACAATGAATTATGTAAAATCTGGTAAAGAGAATTTTGCAAAAACAAGAATCTCAAAGTTCTCTAAAAGAGGACAATTCAAGATAATGCAGATGTCGTTCATGATAGTGGCTATTTTCATATTTTTTGTAATGGTCGCTTTGGGATATATTATCTATGAATCTCGGGATCTAAAAAATACTGCGATGGATTTTCAGAGAGAGAAAGCGATCAGTTCGCTGAATGTAATCACAAATATGCCAGAGTTGAGGTGCGGCTCGTCAGAATCTGCCTATGAAGAATTGTGTTTGGATGAAGACAAGGTCGTAGTGATGATGAATCTGAGCGGAAATTATTCTATCAAGTGGCCTGTTGCGTTTGTCAAGGTCCGTGAAATCTATCCAGGAACTTTAAGCTATGTGGTCTATGACTCTGGGCAAAAAGAAATAGAATCTTATTCGAGCTTTATTGCACTATGTAAAAGAGAACGAGATAATAATTTTGGGTTTAAATGCGGGCTTGGAAAATTGGAGGTTGGAATGAAGAGATTGGCTTAAAATTTAGTATCAAAAAGATGAAACGTGGACAACAGGAAATTGTGGGTTTTGCTTTGATTGTAGTTGTGGTCATAATAGCCTTGATGATATTGCTAATATTTTCTCTTAGGACTCCTACGCCTGAAAAAGATAGTGTGGATGTTCAAAATTTGATCTCCTCTGTAATGATTTACACGACTCAGTGCAGTGTCAGCCATATTGAATATGAAAATGTAAAAAGCCTGATAAAAAGCTCTTACCAACGTAGAAATTGTGTGAATCTGGGGACAAGCGCAGGAGAAGAACTAAATAAAACTCTTGAAAACATCATGCAGCGAGTTCTTGAAAGTGAAGGAGCATTGAAGGGTTTTGAGTTAAATATCTATGAGCAGGAGAATAAAGAGAAGACAGCAGACCTTTTGGTAATGTCTGGTGGCAATTGTACTGGTGCGGGAATAGTGAGAAGTAGCAGAGAAATTATTCCGAATATTGATAAAAAAAGCCTGGTCTTTATGGTAAGATTCTGTTATGCGGCTTAAATATCTAAAACAATCTGCATCTGATTTACTGCTAAAGTTGGTTTAAGCATAATTCTTTTACCTTTTTTTTCTTCTAGAAACTCAATAAAACCAAATTTTTCTAAAGATTTAAGATCTTTCCATACTGCCTTGAAATCGCGATCCAGAATTTTTGCGAGGCCATAAATTGAAGGAGGATTTTGAGTTTTAAGAGTATAGAGAATCTTTGCTTTTTCATTGGTCAGAAGCTGCCTTAGAACAGCGATGTCAGAGAAGTCATATTGTTCTTTTCCTCCAATAAGCTTAGAAAGAAAACTTCTTTGGCCTACATTTATGTTCAAATAACGGGTTTTTGACTTCACCATATATAGGTTAATAAAACACATATATTTAAATGTATTGATTCTATAATATATGTTATTGTTGAACATATATAATAAGCGGATCTAGAAAATTATACAAATTTGTGTAATCATATTGAAGTGGTATACTCATATTTATAAACTATGTGCCAAAAAAGAGCATTTTTGAGGCTGTTTTAACAAAAGATAAAAGTAAAGTTTATAAAGGGTCTTAAACTTAAGAAAATAGGCATTAAATGATGCCTCGGCGTACATTTAACATATAGTGTTCAGAGATTACATTCTTATGATTCCCCTAGCATCATAAGGTTGGCCAAGACGAAAGTCGAACCTGCAGTTTTGCGGGGCCTTGACAAAGGCGGTTAATCTGAAAGTGATGAAAGGAGGTTAAAAAATGAAACAATATTTTAAAAAAATAGCAACAGTTTTAGGTAGTGCGTTAATGGTTGGTGCTACGATGGGTGTTGCTGCTGCTGCTGCTTATCCAGTACCGTTTGTACAGGGTGGAGCGGCTAATGTTGCAATTATTTATGGAACTAATAATGCTGCTACCAGTGATATCATTGGCGCATCAGATATAGCTTCAAACTTAGCAACAAGACTTGCTGCTCAAACAGCAAGTGGCTCAGTAACATCGTCTGCAACTGCATCTGGCGGAGATAGCGTTAATATGGCTAGCTCCTCACAAAAATTGTTCTATAGTAGCGCAATAAGTGCTGCTAAGAGTTCAATTACTGGTGCAGAAATGCCAACACTTTTGAAAGATGGTACTTTCTCAGATGATTCTGGAACAAGCTATACCTACACACAATCTATATCAGTAGGCAATAGAACCGTTACATACGGTACAAGTTCTTCAGATCTCTCAGATCCTATCATCCACTTAGACGGAAACACTGATACGAGTTCTCCATTGTATACATACAAAATGACTCTTAACAAAAACTTAAACATTACACATGCTGATACGCAGGGTAATGATATTGAAGTATTTGGAGAGAAGTTCACAATTGGAGCAAACTCAAATAGTGCGGCTGGTACACCTATACTATACTTATATGGTTCTGGAACTTCAGTAACCTTAAATGAGGGAGAAGAAAAGACCATAACAGTATCTGGAACCGATCACACTGTAAAATTAGTCGGTGTTGATTCAACCGGAAAAGCCTCGATCTCAGTTGATGGAGGAAGTATAAGAGAAATTTCAGAAGGTTCTGCTTCAAAATTAAGCGGACTTGAACTCTACATAAAGAATTCATTCTATAGTGCGAAAGAATCTTCACAAAACTACGCTGTTCTAAACATTGGAGGAGAAATCCTTAAATTGCAACATAATTCAAATGTATACAAAGGTTCTGATGAAACTTCTGTTCAAAACACAAAGGTTACATTGGGTATCTCTGGAGGATTATTATCTTCTATACAAATTGCAGTGGCAATGCAAAGTTCTTCTGCTGATTATATAAAAGCAGGCGAAAGCTTTTCTGATCCAGTATTCGGAGGATTAAAAGTATCGCTCGCTAGTGTAACACCTGCTCTTGATGCAACAACACGAGAAAAGGTTGTTGTAGATACTGACAACAGTAAAGATGTAAGAGTTACATTCACAGCAGATACTTCTGCAGGAACAGAGAAGGCTAATTTTGTTTTTGTACATGATCAGGATGACTCGGAATCAACTGTAACTCCAAGACTTGCAGACCAATCTAACAACACAATACATGTTGTTGAAGGAGAATCTGTTAAGGAAAAGGAGTATATGGTAATAAATTCAGGAGACTACGGAAGAATAATCAAAGCGACAGATCTTCCAGATGGCTCTTTGGATTCAAACTCAAAGATTTATTTTGAGGACGCCTTAACAGGCACTCAAGTCTTTGATTCTGGATTAACAGTCGGAATAAATGGTTATGCTACAACAAACTTAAATGGTCAACCTTATTACTTCAATGTTACGAATGCTAGTGCTTCAACAGTAAAAATATACTGAGGAAGTGGTTCAAGCGGAAGTAGTACTGGTGATTCCATAACTATCTCTCCAAGAATCAAATTGAAGAATGGAGAATGGATAGCAATCATGGCGCCTATATCAAACATTACCAATGGTTCGACCTATTCATTGCCAGGTGTTGAAACACTTGCGACATATGAAGCAGGAAGTCAATTTATTTTTACGGATAACTCTACCGCAGCAGGGGGGTCATCAAGAAGTAAAAAGATTGGAAATGTTAACTATACCCTTACTGTAAACGGAGGAGCAAATCTTACCGCTACATTAACAGGCATTAGTACTGATGGGGCTACAAACAATTGCGTATTCAATGCAACTTATGGTCCAGCTCTTCTTTTCATAGAAGAAAAGAAAACAACAGAAACAGGAAACTCTGATAGCGGAGATGTTATCTGTGTTGCACAGGACACTACTGGAGGTACAACCCCTGTAGAAGTTAGTGCAGCAGAACCAAAAGTTACAGGAACATATAGTGGCTTAACAACATGGTCTTCGAATAGTGATACAAAAACTGGCGTTAATCGATACGGTACTTACATTAAGTACACAAGTACAGATAACGACAAGATAGAAATATACTATCCAACAGATCAAATGTTTGCTGATGTATTATTCACAGCAGAGGCTGCTACAATATCTTCCGGAAGTTCGGGATCTGCAAATGTAGCTGAATTAGGTGCGATAACTGTTAAAGATAGCGATGTTGCAAACGTAGAAACAAAGAACCTTATAGTAATTGGTGGAAGTTGTGTAAACGAAGTTGCAGCTAGATTGTTGGGCGGCAGTGCTGCTTGTGGAAGTGATTTCACAACCTTAACTGGCATAAGTGATGGAGAATTCTTAATACAAGTATTAAATTCCCCATATTCAACAGGCAAAGTAGCTATGTTGATTGCTGGTTATGAATCTGCTGATACGACTAAAGCTGTAACGTACTTGATTAACAAGGGCGTTGACACTGCTGTTAATACTAAGCTAAAAGGAACTTCTACAACAGAAGCAACTGCTGTCACGGCTTAAAAATAGGGAAAGGATTTTTCCTTTTCTTTTTTCTTTTTTTTTCTTTTTTTCCTTAATTATTCGGGAATGTAATTTATTTAGGCATTTTTTATCAAAAAAAAACAATGGGGCACCGCACCATAAATGAGGTGGTTTAATTTCTGACATTAAACTCAAAATTTAAAAACCAAAGAAACTAGGAAAAATAATGAGAACAATACAAACTCGGGAAGAACAAGATAAAACTAAGAAAAGAAATCAGATAATCATTGGCATTGTTTTAAGTGTAATTATGCTTTTCTCGACAGTAGGATATGCAATTATTAGTAAAAAAGATACTGTAACTGCAGAAAAAGATAAAGGGTTTGATTTTGTTAAACAGGGCGAAATGTGGATATTAAGTTTAGATGGAAGCAAAAATGTTTATTTTCACTATCTTCCAAGTGAAGTAGAAAATGTTTCAGTTATTGGAACATATAACTTACAATACTATGAAGGAAAGCCACTATACTTTGTAAATAACAATCTTGCTTCTCAAGATATATTGGGGGCAATAGGGGATAAGGTGCTCAGATACCAGGATGCGTGCATGGAAGGGATGAATTGTACTAATTTTCCAGTAAAGGATTGTAATAGCAATGTAATAATTTTTGAAGTTAAGGATGATACTAAAGTCAGACAAGATAAAAACTGTGTTTATATCTCGGGCAATTATCAAAAAGGGGTAGATGCTTGGTTATATCGCTTGTTAGGAATTCTCTAACGTTAGTCAATATAATGTTCTCTAAATAAATTGTATCAATAAACCTCCTATTTTATCACAGATATATTTAAAAATATGGAAAAATTTTAACAGATATGGCCAAAGAAAAGAAAAATGCTAAAAGCAAAGAAAAAGAAGATAAAATAAAAAAAGAGACTGAAGATAAAAAACAAGAAGAGAATAATGTACAAAAAGAATTGTTACAAGTCCAAAAAGAGAATCGACAGATACTCTGGACATTAATAATAATCATAATAGTTATTTTAGGATTTGTGGGAACTTATTATTACACTCAGAGTCTTAAAAAATTTGATTATGCAGGAGTTCACTGGGAAAAAATAAAACAGGGGAATTTGGATTTTTATTATGCTAGATTTCATGTTTTTTATCAGGCCAATGCTTTTTATAATATATATTTAACGAATAACCCTCGAGAAAATACTATTCCTCAAACTAGCCTAGCCCTACAAGGAAATTTAACAAACGCTAGTTTGGGCAATATTCCTCTGAATATTGAATTTAAGTTTTGGCCAAAAGTTGTAGTTTCTACAGAACCAGAAGCAGCAAGATGCAAAGATGCTTACAAAGGAAATCTTGATCTTAGTATGTTCTTGAATGGGGCCCTGGGATTGAATATGTCTGGCGCTCTTGCAAATAAGACTCAGGCAAAAGAAAGTGGATTAAACTTTGAAGACTGTACTACGGCCTCGTCAGGAAAAACAGTTATCATGATAAAAAAATCAGAATCACCTTCGATAAAACAAGAAAATACAAATTGCTATATAATCTATGTAGGGGATTGTGAAAATGTAAGGGCTGTTGAAGGATTCATTGTAAGTATACTTAATTATGTAGCGGAAAAATAGTGGGAGAAGTTATTTTTATTTATCTTTATGGATTAATTCTTTATTTTGTTAACTTTAAAATATACATTAAATCATCGTAGATTGGGATGTTCTGAATATTAAATATTTTTATGGATGCAATCCAAATACCGACGACAAAAATGGTCGACAAGACATACCAAAAGAAGAGATGAGTCAAATTAAAATAAATTGTATCTTTTACTAATGCTAAAATGGTTATTCTAGAAACGTTCAATAGAAAAAGTGCTAAGAAAGATAATATAAGTATTTTTATTCGCTTATTGAACTTAATATTTGGCGTAGATAAATTTAAAATCAATAATAAGTAAAAAGCAGAACCTGCAACGCAGGCAGGAATTAGTTTTATGACTGAGGAATTAAAAAGTATTAGATTCCCCTGGATAGTTGTTTTATCAAAAAAGTTAAGCAAAAAAACAATCAAATAAGTTGTTGCAGGCGTTAATATTGTATAAAACAATACTAGATTGCCTATACCAAGGAGGGATATTAGAATATATCTGAACAATATATCCCAGATAGTAATACTCTGTTTTTTCATTAATCTATTAAGAATTATGACTTTAAGAAAGTTATTAACTAAGACTTCCCAAAAAATAGATAGTATAGTAAGAGTAATATTCCCATGTTAGACTAGATTAAGTAAGGTTAGATAAAAAATTAAAAATCAGAAGCACTAGCCGTGGCTGCTCCGCCTGCTGCTGCTTTGATTATAAAAACAATTACTATTATTATTAAAACAGCGACGATTCCAGAAACTATAAGCATACCATTATCTCCAAGAGATTCAAACTTGCTAGTGATCTTTGAAGTTAAGCCTTGTTTTTCTGCAACGCTTATTGAAAGGGGTTGTGTAACTGATTTATCCTTAAACGCTACTTTTATATTAAAAGTTTGAGCGCCTGCTGTTTTAGGCGTAAGTTTTATTGTTGCTTTGCTTGTTGTCGATTTTGCAACATTAAGAACCATCGGAGAAACAACTGCTGATTCTGCCCAGGATTCGTATCCATTTAATGAAATTGTGTAATCTAGGGATTCATTAGCATTATTTCCTACGGAAACCTCTACTAAAAGTTCTTTTCCAACTTCAACTGTTTCAGAAACTAGTCTTGCTGTTATTGTTGGATCTGGTGTTGTAATAGACTGGCAATTTCCCAATACACTTAATTTATAGGTATACTCTCCTGTTTCGTCTGATTCTTTTCCATAAACATCGTCATTGTCGTCATAGTCATACTGAGTAGAAAATAAAATACTGTAGGTTTTTTCTCCTAGTTTTTGAGGAATATCAAAAGAAAAAGGAATGTCTGCTGATTCTCCTTTATCCAAAGATGTAATTTCCTTGTATAGGTTTAAGCCAAGATCTTTGTTGTAGATTTTAACTTTTACTTTATCTTCGTCAGTATTTCCAATATTATATATTTTTGCAGTTAAATCTACTGTCGAGCCACAATTAGCAGTTTCAGGAGCATCGGCTAATTCTTTTACGATTACTTCTCGAGTATTTCTTTTTATCTGTACTGATTTTTCAGAACTTACTTCTGCAATTTGACTTATGCATTGCTGATTTTCTTTTCCTGATTCATAGGCTTTAGCATAAAGTTTATAGTTGCTATCTGCAAGTGCATCTGCAGATATCTGGAATTTGAAAGTAGTTGTTCCTGAAGAACCTTCATCAATAGAATCTTCGTCTTCTAATTTATCAGTATCTTCTACAAAAGAAGTAACTTGATTCCCGTCAGAATTTATTAATATTAGTCTTACCATTACGCTCTTATCATAGCTAGTAGATATTTCGTCGATTCCTGCATTCTTCACCTTAACAGATACTTCAACATTATCCAATGGTCTCCATTTCCAATCATCCTTGCTACTTTCATCTTTGATGCTTGTAATTGTCAGGTGATTTCCTACTACACCGTATTTACATACTGATCCAGTTACAATATACGAGAGAGTATTATTTGTTCCATCAGACGCTGTTGCAACAATAGAGACAGTATTGCTTCCTATTTTCATTTTATCAAGTTCTGTAGATGTTGCTGAGAGGATTATTGTTTTTGGAGCTCCTGGATTTAAGATAAAATTATTTTCTGAAAAATTCACTGCCAGAGTTCCTGATTGTGATAAAACCACGCCAGATAATGCAGTATTTCCGGTATTTGTCAAAGTAATGCTGCCATTCTGTGTTCTTGTTAAGCTTGTAGACTGAGATATTGAAATAGATTTAGAAGTATTAACCGTTACTGTAAATGAGTTTGGAGAAGTTGCTAATGATGATGTCCCATTTGTGTAATAGATAGTATATGTTCCTGGATATGCTCCTGGTGAGGTATATTGAGGAATATTAACGATTATCCCTGACTTTGTTACTGATTGATTTGCAAGTAATTGAAATGGTGTTGCCGGCAATCCAGTTATATTTCCGCTATTTATTGATCCGAAATTAGAAAATGAAAATCCAGTAACGCTGATATTTTGGGCTGAATCTGTATTATTTAATAGTAAGTCTGGAAAAGCTATTTGAGTATTATGGTTTGCGCTTAAGGAAATAGAGGTAGGGCTAACAACTGCAAGTGCAGCACTAGCAAAACTTAAACTTAAAAGTAAGAATGCAAAAATTCCGATGAATAATTGTGTTTTTTTGGTTATCATCTTATCTATTGTTGTAATTACACAATTACAACTCTTTATAAATGTTTCGATTTGGGGTTTATTATTCATCGTAACAGCAAAATCAAAGAGGTAACCAAAAAATTTATATAATCCCCAATATAAGTATTAACATGAGATCAAAAGAGAATTTAATGAGTGCTTGGGCTTTTTTAATAGGAGTCATACTTGCAGTCATTATCGGATTGTTTCAATCGTCGTTGGCAACCATGCAAATAGGGGGTATCAATGTGAGGACAATCGTATATGCATTCCTTGTTATACTTGGAATAATCATCGGCACATTAATTGTCGATGGCAAGGAATCAATGACTTTCTTGATTGCAGGTTTGGCGGTGGTTATTGTCAGCAGCCTTGGACAAAATACTCTTGCATTTATATCAAATCTCAGCCCGATATTATCTTATTTAACTGCAGCATTATCTGCGTTATTAATATTATTTATTCCTGCTACGATAATCGTAGCTCTAAAAACTGTTTTTTCAATTGTTACAGTATAATATTATATGTGGGGCAAAATGTCTTGAACATTAAGAATTTTATTTTGTTCTAGGCCTATTCCAGAACAAGCTGTATTAATCCAAAGCCTTATCTCGGGAAAATTTTCTAATTCTGACAGATTTATTGTATCTGATTTAAAAATATATACTTCCTTGCCTTTTTTTTGTATTCTTTCTTTTAACAAACCTATTTTCCTATAGTGCTGCCCATATTTTGTAGAAACCAATAGTCCTATTTTTTCTGAAGAAAAAAATAAATTTAGTTTTCCTTTTATTTTTGATTTAATTTTATCAATCTCTGATCGTGAAACTTTTTCTATTTTTCTTATATCAAAAATGTATACTTCGCGATTTAGCTGAACTGCGTTATTCAACGCATGAAACTTACCGTCGGCAATAAGCAATAATGTCTCTGCATTTGAATCAAAGGCCGCAGACTGGCAACCGAGAACATGGGCAGGGTAAGCAGAACCTTTTTTTATCACGACCTTTTTTTTCATGGACTCGAGATATTTTTTTATTTGAGGAATAAAGGAGAGATATTGAACTGTTGCTGCAATAGAAATTATTTTTCCTGGAAGATTGTCCAACACAGAAAAATCTATGGTCGGAAACTTTTTTCTAGATTCGATAAACAGAACTTTAGACATAATTATCCTAGAAAATGATTATTTAAATATCTGATTAAAAAACTAAAACTTCTCTAAGTCACTATTGTTGCCAACAAAATTTGGCTTTTTTTCGTCTATATCGCCTTTCTGAACTTTTGCAAATGCCGGAGTTGCAATAATTACATTCTCTCCAAAGCCTGCTATTGATCCTTCTAATGCCTCAACGGTTTTCTTTATTTTTGAAACAACTCGTTTTAACTCGACAACATCCTTAGATTTTAATTGTTTTATATCAATAACGGCAATAGTATAGCCCTCTCGTAATGCATTAAGTATCAAATTAACATCTTCGTAGGTCTTTAGAACAAAAGTTTTGATTACAACTTTAGTACTTGGCTTTTCCTGCTCCAAATCTATCTCAATATATTCGGATGGATTTTCTTTCCCCTTTATTATCCCTTTTATTTTGTCGAACATAGAACAATCTAATAGTCCAGCTTTTTAAAGATTTCTATACTCATTTATGGTATATTTTCTTTAATATTTCTTCACGCAAGGAGGTTATTACATTCGAGAATTCTTCCTCTTGCTTAGAAATATTTTTTAATCTCAAATCTAAAAGGCCTTTTTTATTCTCTAATTCTTTCTGCAATTTATCCTTTGTTGTTTTTATTACGACTTGGCCGACTATTTTGAATATTTCTCCCTCTGATTTTTTTACTTCTTCAATAGAAAGATTTGTTTCATTGGTTTCCATTGTAAAAGCTTGTTTTTGCATTATCAACTGTTGAAAATTTTGTTCAAGAATCTGGATCTCTTGTATTTTTTTCTGCGTATCTTCGTCGAGATTCGCTAATGGATTTTCTTGCTCATGTTCTTGAGGATCAGAATCAGACTCGTCTTTGGATTTTTTTTCTATCATATGGCCTTAACAGTTTTCATTTTAATTCGCGGCTTAAAAAATATTCTAGAACCACAATTAGGGCAGACAAATCTCTTCTCTAAGGCTGAAGAGGTAATTTTTTTACCGCAGTTGAAACATTTGTATGTTGCCATTTTATTATTTGAATTTTAGCATATTTAAATTTAATCTATGGTGTAAGTTCCGCCTGTAAAATTTTTTCCACATTTAGAACAAAGCCAGATAGCTTTTGCTTTTCTTTTTGCAATTCCTTTACAGAAAGGACATCTTTGTTTTTTTCTTTGTTTTAATTCTACTGCTACAAGCCTTTCTTTTATCTTCCCATAGCCTGCACCAAATCTGCCGGCTGATTTTATTTTTTTTGTTTTAACTCCCATATTCTTGTTTCATTAACTTGCGTTTTAAATCTTTCTATGGGGCTGCCCGGATTTGAACCGGGATCGCAAGGTCCCAAACCTCGTATACTAACCAGGTTATACTACAACCCCAAATGATAATAATAAGAGAATAAAAAGGATTTATAAAGTTTGACACTCAGAAAAAATTTGAAAGAGAGAAAAATTATTTTTTCTTGGCCTCGGGTTTTGCAGGCTTTGCTTCTTTTGTCGCTGCTGGCGTTGCAGCTGCAGGAGTTGCTGCTGCAGGAGTTCCAGGAGCCGGAGCTTTTGCTGTCGCCTCTGCGGCTTTTGCTGCTTCTTCTGCTGCTTTTGCTTCTTCTTCCTTTTTCTTCGCTTCTTCTTGTTTTGTCTTGATATTCGCGAAAAACTCGTCCAATTGTTTCTTTTTTTCTACAGGAACTTCGCTAATCTGATTATCAATCTCGTTTTTGTATTTTCCGTCGGTAATATCCTTTAAAACTTCTTTTGGATCTTTACTGTCAATAAGAATTCCCATGCTCATACAACTGCCTATTACGGATTTGAGCGCTGAAAGAAAAGTTTTAGCAAGCATAGTCGGATGCTTTACTTTTGTAACAGAGATTAATTGTTCCAGAGCAATATTTCCTACAATCAACTTCATTCGGTCTCCGGAAGCTAATTCTAAAGCTAATTCTTTTTTTATTAATTGAGAAACAGGGGGAGATAAAACTTTTACTGTAAAATTTTTTGTTTTAGGATCAACATCCAAGTGAACTGGAACTTGAATACCCTTAAACTCTTTTGTAGCCGCGTTTACGTCAGAAATAACTTTTCCCATGTTTATTCCCATTGGGCCTAGTTGCTGAGCTATTGCTGGACCTGGTTTCATGTTCCCGCCATCAATAAGCAATTTTACTATCATGGTTTTGTTATATTAAGTCTATTTAAAAAACTAACTACTTTCCTCTTCTCTCCTAATTACTTTGATATTATCTAATTTAACCGTAACTTGCATAGGAACTACTGCACCAAGCAACAGAACAATTGCTTCTCCTTTTTGTTTGTTAACTCGGACAATTTTTGCTTTTTCTTTCTTGAATGGCTCGCCGATTATTTCTACGATGTCATTCTTCTCAACTTTAACTTCGGTAGCTACTGGCTCAATCATATTTTTAATTTCACTTAATGAGACAACTCGGGGGATTATTCCTTTTACATAGGGTAAATTAAAAACCGCTTCTTCAGCATTTTCGCGATCCGGAGCTTCAAGAAGGATATAGCCACGAAGACCGTGAGGCCTAGCGACAGCATAAACATCTAAATTCTTTTTCTTTATTTTTTCTGAGACCATCTCAAATGCTTTTTCTTCTTTGTTTGTCGTAACTTTTACTACGAAAATCAGAGAAGTAGATTCTTTTTGTTTTTCTTCTTTTACTTCGACAGGTTTTGGTTTTTCTTCTTTAACTTTTTCAACTACTTTAGTTTCTTCTCGAGCTTCTTGCTGATCCCGTTCAGATTCTAACTCTGCTTCTTCTTCTGCTAATTTCTTATCGAAATCGTCTTCGTAGTCTGCCATTTTTATAATAATTTTTATATCGCGATACAAAATTATTTTTGTAGCGACGATGTTTGTTCTAACTAATGCTCAATTTTTTGAGAATTAGTCAAATATTTAGTGTTTTGAGGGTTTTTAAATTTTTCTTAGCTTTTTATCAGATTAATAACTAAAGAAATAATAAAGCCCATGGCACCGATCAGAAGCAATCCTATTGCAGAAACTTTTGAAACCATCTTAAATTCTTCCATCGTAGGTTTCCTCAAAAGGTTCCAAACTCGAGAGTATTTGAAGTACTGTGAAGTTAGCCATTCTTTTATTTTCATATTAGAAAGAAATATTAGGGGTTTTTAATGTTTATGTTTTTCAACTTAAGACAAAAGATCATAGAAAAATATGTCCTAAAAGAATATTTATTTTTTAGAGTCCTTATTTGAATTCTCTTCGGTTTTTACGAATTCGCTTTTGATGTGCAAATCTAAAATCTCCTTGAATGGTTTTTCAAATATTTTTATAAACTGTTCAAATTGTTTTGAGGCTTCTGGAATTTTAAATATGACTTGTTTTTCTTTAACTGAAAAATCAAAATGCTGTTTAAAAAAGAAATCTTGAAGGGTATTTATTTTTTCACCAATATCTTCGACTTTTCTTTTTATCTTGAATTGATAAACAACTATTTTTCCAGATAGGGGATTGTTGAAATCTACTAATACTCGGCCTCCGGAAACTGACACGATCTTGACGAGCATTCCGTCGATAACAAGCTGTGCTCCCTTTTGTGGATAAATTTTTTGCTGTTCAAAAGCTTTTATCGGAATCGTCTTAACTAGGCCAGGATCACGCTTGCCAAAAGCATCGTCGGGAGAAAGATTGAGAGAATATTCTTTGTCAAGTTCTTTGCCTTCGAGAGCTTTGTCAAGGCCTTTGATCACCATGTTTGCGCCTACTGCAATAATCAACTGCTTGATATTTTTTGTATCAAACTTTGCTTTTTTTGCTTCTGATTCTATATTTGTGTCAAATACTTCGCCGTCTTTGATTCTGGCTGTGAATTCTAGCTCGATGAAATCGTTTTTTGCGATCATGATTTTTTGATGGGATGAATATTTAAAAGGTTATTGATGAACTGCTTTTATAATTAAATATTTTTTCTGAAAACGAAGGTTTTATAAGGCGAGGAATTTTGTTAATATTAATAACTATCCCGGTATGGTCTTCGGGCAATGCCAGGCTCTTATTTTTATAAAGTTTTATTAAGAAAATTTGGAGTTGCGTATAACGATGTTAGTTTCCTTTCCCACGAAATTTTGAGGGTGGAGCCGAAAGGCGGAACACCACAAAATTTCAGTGCTGGAAAGTTTGAGCGTAGCGAGAAAGTTGGCGGGCGAGCGTTCGTTTTCGTAAAGGCAGGACGTTTATTTGTATTAACTCTCAAGTAATAAATAACCAATAAATTTATAAACCTAAGAATAATTTAAATTGTATGAGTAATCCAAATTTATATATTGTAGGAGCCGATTTGGGAGATTTAGATGGTGAAAAAAGACTCGATACTCTTCTAAATACACTAGCTCCGTCTGTTGTTATTCTTGATAAGAATAGAAAATATCAAAAAGCATTACCTAAATCTCCAGAAGAAGAACAAATAATACATGCCATTATTGATGATTCCAGTTTGAGTTTAAATCCGGAGCAAAAAGCAACACTCATAGAATATTGGTTCAAGGCAGGAAATGTAGCAGGCTATGAGTTAAGAGTTTCAACGGCTTATGTTGCCAGAACACCAGATTCAAAATTAGAGTATCTTGATCTTCCTGTTTTTGCAGGGGTAAAAAAAGGATATGTTGGATCAGTGAAAGACAAAATTAAACAACTTGAAAAACCCGATTTAGCAAGACGAGTGATTGAAAACTTAGATGGTGGAATTGACGCGTATGTGCAATTTGCAAGAGGATTGATTCAACAATTATATATAGCGTTTGAAGGTAAGGAGATCGCACGAGTATATGCTCCTAACTCATTTACAAAGTTGAAAGGAAGGATATCTCCTGAGCACCGTCAAGAATTAAAAAAAATGGATTATTTTACAAAAAATCCGAAAATAATTCGAAGAATAAAGGATCTATGTGCTGGAGAAAGAAAAGTTGTTGTTGTTGTTGGTTTAGAACATTTTCATGGGTTAAGAATAAACATTGAAGATCTAAATCCAACAATTACAACTCTCCGAGAATGGGCTTCTGATTCTGTTAGATTGTCCTAACAATCCTTTAAACGTCCTGCCTTTTTCTTATTATTTTTCAAATTTCGTAGAAATTTGACTATAATTTAGCTCGCCCGCCAATTGAAACTAAGAGTCTTTATGCGAAGTAGCTGGTTTTTAAGGGTTATAGGCCTTATACGTCGAGAATTTGGAAAACGCCTCGGGAAATTTATAGAAAATATTAAAAGATATTAAAAACTGAAAAAGATAATTTTTTATAGTTTGATGGCTTCTATTTTTTATGGCCTACATACCAATAAATATCGACGAGGCTGTGAAAAGAGAGTGTGAGAGAAGAAGATACAGTCCGAGGACAATCGAAACCTATCTTTCATGCATCAGAAAATTTCTAGAATATTCTGGCAAGGGCCTAGATAAAATCGGCAAAAAAGAGGCCCGTGAATTTTTGGAGCATCTTTCTGAAAGAAAACTGGCAGGAAGCAGCCTTAATGTTTACCACATGGCAATTAGATTTCTTCTGGAGGATATTCTTCATAAGAAAATGAAATTGAATATCAAATATTCAAGAGTTCCTGAAAAATTGCCTCGTGTTCTAACAAAAGAAGAAGTGAAAAAGTTACTGGGAAAAATCGAGAATTGGAAACATAAACTTATGATTGAGCTGATGTATTCTGCAGGATTAAGAGTTTCAGAAGTGATAAACCTGAAAGTCGGAGAACTAGAGCTTGAGAAAAATTATGGGTTTGTGAGACAGGGAAAAGGAAACAAGGACAGAATGTTCATCCTTGCAAATATCGTCGGAGAAAAGATGAAAAATTTGATTGAGCTGGAAAGATTGGCCAAAGATAATTTTTTATTCAGGACAAACAAGAATGAAAAATACAGTGACAGAAGCTTGCAACAGATTGTCAAGAGAGCGTCGGATCTGGCTGACTTGAAAGGAGTTCATTGTCATACGCTTCGACATTCATTTGCAACACATTTAATTGAAAATGGATATAGTGTAGCAGATGTGCAAACTTTATTGGGCCACAAATCACCTGAAACTACTTTTGTTTATCTGCATACTGCAACTCCAAATATGATTAAGGTAAAAAGCCCATTTGAGAGCCTATAATTTTTTAAAAAATATTATGAAACATGCAGAATTTTGGTTTCTTCCAAGGGAAGATTTATAAATCAAGTTTTTGTTGGGATGTTATGGTTCTAAGAATTGAAGAGGCATCCGCATTAAGAATTGGTACGTATGTACTGGTTGATGGCGAGGCTTATGTTATCCGAAGCATGGATGTTTCAAAAACTGGAAAACATGGACACGCCAAATGTAGATTTGACGCTATTGGGATTATAAGTGATAAAAAAAAGATGATAATGGTTCCGGGGCATGAAAGATTTGAAATTCCACTAATTGAAAAGAAAAAAGCACAGGTTTTATCGATAATGGGGGACACGGTTAGTTTAATGGATTCTGAAAGTTTTGAAAATTTTGAAATAAATATTCCAGCAGATTTAAAGGATCAAGTCAAAGATGGTGTGACTGTTGAATATTGGAATATCGAAGGTAAAAAAATGATAAAAAGGGTTGTATAAATGGCCACAAAAATTCCTGCTGCAATGAATCGACTTTATAAGAATGTTTTTGTATGCAAAAATTGCAAACAAAGAATGCGAATGGACCCGCTAAAAATACTTACTGGAAAAGTAAAATGCAGGAAATGCGGAAGACGAGATTTCCGACCAGTAAGAAAAAAATAAGGGGGATTGATGAAATTTTTAGTCTACGACATAACATTCTTAGTATTATTCTCAATATTTATAGGGATTTTTTTATATGTGAAAAGAAAAAATCTGAAAAGAGAGGGCTTGTTCTTTTTGTACAAAACGCAGATCGGAGTCAAAGCTCTGCATTATATTGGCAACAATTACAAAAAAACCCTAGATATTCTGAAAAATGTGATTATTGTGGGCGGACTAATTTTAATGGTTTCTATTTTGTATGTATTTCTCAAATCAGTTTATATTTATATAACAATCCCTCAAATTACTGAAATCATCAAAGCACCGCCGATTGCGCCCTTAATTCCCTATTTCCCCCAACTATTCGGTATGGAAAGTTTTTTTCCACCATTTTATTTTACTTATTTTTTAATTGCATTGATTCTTGTAGCCGTTGTTCATGAATTCTCCCATGGAATTTATATGGCAAGATTCAAGGTTAAGATAAAATCAACAGGTTTTGTTTTCCTAGGGCCGATACTTGGAGCTTTTGTTGAACAGGACGATAAACAGTTAGTTAAAAAGAAACCTTCGGAACAGATGGTAATCCTCGGGGCTGGACCTTTTTCAAATTTAGTTCTTGCGTTTATATTCTTTCTTATTTTTATGGCATTTTTTTATATTTCTCTTGAACCGAAAGGATATATGTTTAATACATACACATTATTATCCTTGCCATTGAGTCTTGTCTCAAATATCAGCACTTCTGGAAATTGGACAGAATTAAATGTGGGCAATAATATCTATTTTGTAGAAAATGAATTCTTGAAGAAACAGCTTGCACTGAATTTAAAAAACATAACTGTCTACGACGATACTCCTGCTTTTAGAGCTAATCTAAAGGGAATTATTGTAAGCATTAATGAAATGCCTGTTACAGGTAGAGAAAGTTTAGGCAAAGCACTAGCAAATTTTAAACCTGGCGACGAAGTAGAAATAAAAACAATGAATGAAAAAAATGGAATTAATTCCTATAAAATAAAACTTAGCACACACCCAGAAAATCAATCCATGGCCTATCTTGGAATTGGATTTATGCCGACGGCAAAGGGCATGTTAACTTCATTGAACCTTAAAGAAGAATCAACATATTACAAACCTCGATTTGATGGAGATCTGATACTTTTTGTTTATGATCTGCTTTGGTGGATTATCATCATCAATTTTTTAGTTGCACTATTTAACATGCTCCCCCTAGGTCCTCTCGACGGAGGAAGATTCTTTTATCTTTGCATACTAAGTATAACCAAATCAGAGAATATTGCAAAACGTTTATTTAATATTGTATCCTATGCAATTTTCTTTATTTTTGGTCTGATGATGTTTTTCTGGGCAATCAGAGTCTTTTGATTTCTCGACGACAAATATTAAGCTAGAAAAAAGCTTAGAAAAGTATATAAATAAGTTTGCATTAGATATTCTAATTAAACCGAGGTGAAAAATGGCAGCAAAAAAGAAAAAGAGTGTGAATAGCAAGAAGAAAACTACTAAGAAAAAAAGATAAGCCGAAAACTTTTTAAATTTTTTATTTTTTATATTAATTATGATTTCTGACAAAAAAAATCAAGAGAATATCAGAAGAGTAAAAAAAATTCTCGAAAAACAGCATTATGCCCTTGTGGGAAATACTTCTGCAGTACAAATCTGCCATTGGACAAAGACGTCCTTAAATGGCAAGGGTGTTTGCTGGAAGGAAAAATTTTATGGAATTAAAAGTCACCGATGCTGCCAAATGTCTCCTGCAGTTATGTGGTGTGAGAATCAATGCCTACATTGTTGGAGGCCGATAGAAAACAATCTTGGAATGAAATTGCCGGCTATTGATGATCCTAAAGATATTATCGAAGACATTATCAAAGCAAGAAAAAAATTATTGATTGGCTTTAAGGGAAATACTAATGTTCCTAAGAAAAAACTTGAAGAGGCATTTAATCCTACGCTATTTACATTATCGCTATCTGGCGAAGCTACGATATATCCGAGACTTGCGGAATTGATACAAGAAATAAAAAATAGAAAGGCTATTTGTTTTTTAGTCACAAATGGATTAAATCCAGAGAAAATCAAAGAATTGGAAGAGAAAAACTCGCTGCCGACGCAAATAGCAGTATCTATGAATGCTCCGAATAAAAAACTTTTCAAAATTTGGCACAGATCAAAGAAAAAAAATGCCTGGAAAAAATTTAATCAAACACTTGAATTGTTGGGAAAACTTAGAGGAAAAACTAGAAGAGTTGTACGTCTAACGCTAGTCAGAAAAGTAAAAGGGAAAAAAATATTCTCAAAATTAAGCAATATGGAATCTGAAAACTTGAGAGAATATGCAAAACTAATAAAAAAAGTCAATCCTAATTTTGTTCATGTCAAGGGTTTTATGTCTATCGGCTACTCGAGAAAAAGATTACCCTATGAAAAACAGCCATGGGATTATGAAGTCAAAAAATTTGCAGAGGAACTTGTGGAAGAATTAAAGAAAAATGGCATGAAAGGATATAAAATTCTTGGCGAAGAGAAAAGAAGCTGTGTTTTTATAATTGGGAAGAATAAGAAAAATATGAGAATAAAGAATCTTTAGGTGCAGACATGATTTACTGATTTTTTCTCCAAATCAATTCTCCAAGAAAAGGATATTCATGAGCCTGGTCTGGACTGACTGGCCAACGCATTAATTCAAAATGATAACCTAATTCTTTGCTTAATTGAACGTCAAGACCTGCGATAGCGCGAGTCAATCCCTCATTGGAATCGGGCTCAGAAGTAAGAAAATAATACACTGGATGATTTTCTTCGGGTTCTCGGCCAAAAGAAATAGCGTCGACAATCGGATGTTTATGAGCAAAATCTATTAATTTTTTTCTGAAATTTGCTTGTTTATTTCTCTTTCCAGCCATACTACATCATCACGACACCATCTTTTGTAAGTGCTGTAAATCGAACACCAATAGGAATAGACAATAATGCTGAGATTATGGCCATGTGTTCTTTTCCAGAACCAGATGCTATTGATAGAGCAACTTCAGAACCTTGGAATTTATCTCCAAGTTTTTTTATGAGTTCTTGTTTTAATGCCAATAGAGATTTTTGATCGTCGAACTCGACAAAATCAAATGGAATCCCTTCGATCTTAAAATCTTTGGCATAGCTTGGACCGAGCAAGACTATTTTTTCCCATTCTCCTTTTTTACAAAGGCCTGAAACTTGGCCCCAGGTCCCTTTTCCGCTGGATAACAAAGCTAATAGTTCCATGAATAGTTTTCGCGGCTCTAGCTTTTAAGTATTTGTGTGTTCGAGCAGATAGATTTATAAATCAAAATTTTCTGAGAAGAATACCTTTGACTACTTGCCGAAAGGGAGTAGGAGGATAAAGATTTATGGCTAAAATAGAAGAAGCATTACAAGAATTAAGAACTCAAGATAAAAGAAAGTTTATTCAGACTGTTGATTTAATCGTAACTCTGCAAAATTTTGATGCCAGAAAAGAAAGTGTCAATACATTCATAAAATTGCCAAATCCGAATGAAAGAAAAATCTGCGCTTTCCTGACGAGAAAAGTAAAAATTATTGATACTATAATCAAGGAAGAATTTGACAGATATAAGAATCCAAACGATATAAAAAGACTTGCAAAAAAATATGATTTTTTTGTTGCTGTTGCTTCGGTTATGCCGGCGGTTGCTACTACATTTGGCAGAGTTTTAGGACCGATGGGAAAAATGCCCTCGCCGCAGGCAGGAATTATAGCTCTTGATGACGATAATACTGTTTTAAATGTTGTAGAAAAAATGAAATCTTTAGTCAGAGTAAAAACAAAAGACAAAAGCATAAAGATTGCAATTGGAAAAGAAAGTATGTCCGATAAAGAATTAAAAGAAAATGTCGAAGCAGCATTACAGAGTTTAGTAGCGGTTTTACCAAGAAATAAGGCGAATGTAAAAAATGTTTTAGTAAAATTCACTATGACTAAACCTATAAAAATCGACTATTAAGATGGCAAAAAAAGTAAAAAATATCAAGGCACATGTTTCTGATAGAAAGAAAGTTACGGTTAAGGAATTAGAAAAACTGATGGGTAAAAAGACAATAATGGTTGTCTCTATTAAAAATTTGAAGGCTGCACAATTCCAAGAAATTAGAAAGAAATCAAGAGGAACAGCAGAAATTCGTGTTGCTAAAAAGAATTTGATAGACCTTGCATTGGAACATGCAGATAATCAGTCCAAGAGAGAGTTATTTAAGTATGTTCTCGGAGATTGTGCAATTATGTTCTCTGACGAGGATGCTTTTGAATTAGCAGCTATGCTTGCTGAAAATAAAAGTCCTGCAAAAGCAAAAATTGGACAGATTTCTACAGAGGAAATTGTTATCGAACCTGGCCCAACCGAACTTGCTCCTGGCCCCGATATTTCTATATTAAGTTCAGCAGGATTGAAAATAAAAATTGAAGGTGGAAAAATTGCAATACAAGAACGATCGATTTTTGTTAAACCAGGGCAGGAAATTGATGAGAAAAAAGTAGTGATATTATCCAAACTTGGGATCACTCCTTTCAAAATAGGATTAGAACCAATTGCGGCTTATTGTAACGGAAAAATTTATGCAAATATAAAAATTGACAAGGCTAAAACTCTCGAAGAATTAAAAGAAGCTTTTGGAAGAAGTTTGGCTTTTGCAGTTTCCCTAAGCTATCCTACAAAAGAAACATTATCTCATTTATTTGCTAAAGCAGCAAGTCATGAAAAAGTTTTACAAAGTTTAATTAAAAATGAGCAACCTGCTGAACAAGTAGCAGAACAAACTCAGTCTAACTAAATTAAGGAGAAAAAATGGAATACATATACGGGGCGCTTTTACTGCACAAAACAGGGCAAGAGATCAACGAAAACAACTTGAATAAAGTTATTTCTGCGACAGGGTCTTCTGTTGATGAAGGCAAGATAAAAGTATTAGTAGCAAGCTTGAAAGGTGTTAACATCGACGAGCAACTTGCAAATGCGGCATTAGCATCTGCAGCACCAGCTCATTCAGAAGCAGCGCCAAAAGAAGAGAAGAAGAAAGAAGAACCAAAAGCAGAGGCTGCTGAAGGTTTGGCTTCATTATTCGGTTAATCGTTTTTTATTTTTAGTTTAGATTGACCGAATTTAGATAGTTTGAGCTCGTTCATAGAGTTCTAAGTTTTGAAAATAATAAGATTAAGAGGTAAGTTATTTCTAGTTTTTTAAAATGTCTAATTTAAATTTTTGAAATTTACAAAATACATTAAAACAGAGAGAAAATTCCTTTCTGAATAATAAATAGGCTTACAATCACAGTTATTATCTCTGGGAGAGTTACTGTGGTTGAAATTAGTATAGTTAGGCCTGCAAGAACATCTAGCAAAGAAGCTATGTCCATTGAGATCAAAAATACTATTCCTTTTATCAGAAGATAAAGACCTGCGAGAACTACAATAACTTCGGGGATAAATCCAAAAAAAGAATAAATCCAAAATATTATTGCAGCAAGAATATCAAGTATGCCTAGAATCTTAACGATCATAGGATTGGTAAGTAGTTGAAGTTTATAAGTTTATTCTTAGAGTATTGTGGCTCGGATGATCTTGATTTCTTTTAATGGCCTATCGCTGGAATCGGTCTCAACTTTTGCGATTTTATCGACGACGTCCATGCCTTCAATGACTCGGCCAAAAACAGGATGGCGACCATCTAAAAAATTATTATTTACAAGATTGAGAAAAAATTGGCTTCCGCCGGTGTTTGGGCCTGCATTAGCCATAGAAATTGTGCCTCGGTTATTTTTGTCTTTTTCTGTTTTTGTGAATTCGTCTTTTATTTTATAGCCTGGTCCGCCCATTCCTGTTCCTGTTGGATCTCCGCCCTGAAGCATAAAACCGTCGATGACTCTGTGAAAAATAACCCCATTGTAAAATCCTTTTTGAACAAGGGTTTCAAAATTTCCTGCAGTGATGGGCATTTCTGAATATAATTCTATGACAATATTCCCTTCTGTCGTCTCTAGACTAATTTTTTTTGGTTCGGATTTGTTTACCATGGAAGATACTCCGGCGACTAGCAATAAAAAGCTTACTATTGCAATGATTATGAATGTTTTTTTCATTTTAGTTATATTTTTGTGGAAAAAAGAGATTATAAAAGTTGCGGAAAATGGAATGGAAAGGCTTAAAATATGTTTCTGAATAAATTTGATAAAAATCCATCGTCTTCATCTTCTTGTCCTTCATTACTTTCATTGAGAAAATGAACAATATATTTTGTAGTTTCATTTAAATATTCGGTTACTAATCTATTAGGTATCCTTAATGTTAGATAATTTTTTTTCTTAAAAGAATAATAAGTTCTCTTTAAATCAGATAAAGCCACCTTGGCATTAAAATTATGCTGCCCACCATCGACTTCGATATCGACTCTAGCCTCTGGAACAGAGATGTCTACGCTTTTATGTCCATCGTTCCATTCAATCTTAGCAGGAACGCCTTCTTTCTTAAGAGCGTTAAATAATAACATGGCCTCTTTTGTTGGTTGATGCTGTCGACATAATGCTTTATTGAAATATTTTTTAGAATAATCATACTCGTCGAAGGTAATATTTTTCTTACAGCTCGAACAATAGTAATTCATTATCTCTGAAAAGATTTGAGATTAATAAATATTACATCTACTAAACTTTGACTGTTTATGAAAGAAATAGCAAAAAACGCCCACACCCGGCTCAGAGAATTTTTATAAAAATTCTCTGGGACATTCAAAACTTGCGTTTTGAAGCAATCGAACTGGAACAACTGGTGAGATTCCTGGTGGAAAGGGAATCTTCGATTCCCTATACGCCCACACCAGGAATCGAACCTGGAAGCCCCGAAGGGCCTGGATTACTCGCCTATCCTCGATGAAAGGAAGATTATTCGAGAACTAAGTTCTCTTATATTTTCAAGTCCAGTGCACTACCATTATGCGATGTGGGCATAAATAAGTATGAAAATGATGGTTTAAAATTCTTTTGAGAAGTTTGTAAAATACAAACTTCCAAATGATAAGTTTGAAAATTCCCAAATAAATTTAGAATTATTCAAACTTCTCTTTACAATAATAAATTAGTTTTAATAAAATATCACGGTCCAGTACATTACATTTACCTGAGGCATACCTCTTATGCCGAGAGGATAGAAATTTCTTAAATTTCTATATGTCCTGTGGGCAGATTATAATAATTGATGATAAGGGGTATTTTTAAGTCTATTCAAAAAGCATAAACTTAAAAGACATGTTTCTCAATTAAAAGTAGTAAATAAATTTTACAATAAGATGACAAGTTTCAAAGAACTAGGAATAAGCCATAAACTTTTGAAGGTTTTGGAAGAAATCGGGTTTAAAGAACCGACGGAAATACAGGAAAAAGTAATTCCCTTAGCATTGGCTGGAAACGATATTATCGGAGAAAGCGCTACGGGTTCTGGAAAAACTCTTGCATTTGGAACAACAATTCTTGAAAAAGTAGAGGCTGGAAAAGGATTGCAGGCACTGATACTTACGCCGACGAGAGAATTGGCTGAACAGGTTTCTAACTCTCTTGAGAAATTTTCAAAATATAATGACTTAAAAATAATCCCCGTTTATGGCGGAGTTTCGATAGACCCTCAAATAAGTTATCTTGAAGAAGCAGATGTTGTCGTCGGAACTCCTGGCAGAATTTTAGATCATATTTCTAGAAAAACAATTAATTTCTCAAAAATAAGATTCCTAGTATTGGATGAAGCAGATAGAATGTTAGATATGGGTTTTCTTCCAGATGTAACGAGAATAATTGGCCATTGCCCAAAAGAAAGACAAACATTTTTGTTTTCAGCTACGATAACTGGAGAAGTTGAGAATATTTCAAAAAAATATATGATTAATCCTGTTGAAGTTTCTGTCAACTCCTATGTGGATCCTTCTAAGCTAGATCATGTTTTTTATGAAGTCGCACAAAATGAAAAATTTTCACTGTTGGTCCATCTTCTTAAAAATGAAAATTCAGGACTTGTAATGGTTTTCTGCAGCACAAAAAGAAATACAGATTTTATTGGGAAAAATCTAAGAAGATATGATTTTGATGCGCTTCCGTTGCATGGAGATTTAACACAAAACCGAAGAAAAGCAGTTCTTGAAGAGTTTCATAAAAGTAAAAAATTTATCCTAGTTTGTACTGATGTGGCTGCCCGAGGCCTAGATATTCAAAATGTATCTCATGTTTATAACTATGATTCTCCGAAGACAAGTGAAGAATATATCCATCGGGTAGGAAGAACGGCAAGAGCCGGAAAAGAAGGAAAAGCCATAACACTCCTGTCTGATCGAGATTATGATAATTTTAGAAATGTTTCACGTAATGAAGAGATAAAAATCAAACGAATGCCTTTACCAGAATTTGAAAAAGTATTTATAAAAATAGCAGACTCTGGAAGAGGGGGATTTGGTTCGCGGAGAGGGGGATTCTCAGATAGAAGAGGATATGGTAGAAATTTTGAAAGACCTAGGCCAAGACGAGGAGAATATTCTGATAGGGATAGAGAAGACAGAAGACCGCGTCGAAATAATTTTGAAAGAAGAGATGAACCAAGATCTTCGAGATATGGAAGTTCACGGCCACAGAGATCCCGTGGAGAAAGAGAGTTCAGAAGATAATCGGCCTGGAGAATTTATAAAGTTTGTTTCTATTGATTTTTATGATTGAGTTGGGATTGTCAGAAGAGGCGAGAAGAATTGTTAATGTGGGTAATTTTGAGCTTAGATCTGAAAATCCATTTTTACAAAAAATTATCGATAGAATCGATGCTGATTTCCGGAGAAATGGGCATCGCTGTGAAACCTGGTCATATCCGGGCCACGGGCTAATACTCTTTGTACGAGATGAAACCCATTTCTATTTAGCGAGTATGGGCCATCATTGGAATGGATGTCAATTTGAGGGGCTGAGTTCTTGCGAATATCAAACTAGATGCGACGAAGTTTGGAAAGGATTATTGAAGTATGCAGGGGAATTTTTCAATAAACAAGGAAGAGTCATAGCTGAAGGAGAATTTAGAAAATCGTTGAGAGAATATATAGCTTCGGATATTAATCCAGAATTATTTCTTAATTAATCTTAATTGGTTTAAATTCTTTAAAGAACTTTATTCCGTCGAGAAGTTTGGATTTTGATTCTGAGTAAAGAGTTAATAAAGGCTCGTGTTTTTTAACATTTTCTAGATGCTTGTGCAAATAAATTCCTGCAGAAGTGGTTTCAGGAGTTCCAAGAATATGGCAAAGAGAATTTATTTTATGGTTATCTATTTCTTTTATTTTTCCATTTTTTTCAGAATGGATTGTTTTTCTGAATTTTGCCAATTTTAATCCGGAAACTCTTTTTTTAAAATCCGAAGAATTTAGAGACTTATTATTTTGAGTATTTATTATTTCGATAAATTTTTTGTAAGCTTGTCCTGATTCTAAAATCTCAAGAGCTTTTTTAGAAGAATTTTTAATTCCGCAAAGCTTCATCAATTGGGCAGCTAAAAAAACAGATTTATCTTTCAGATCTTGTGGTGCATCTTTCGAGTTTTTTAGAACTTCGAGAATATCGCGCATCTCTAAAATGGGGCCGATGCCATTGCCTATCGGTTGTTTTCCGTCGGTAATAACAAAATCCAATTTTAATTTAAATGAATCTGCAATCTTCTTAAACTTGAGCCCAAGTTCTCGAGCTTTTTTTTCTGTTTCTACTTTTGCAGATTTTCCATAGGGAATATCGATAAGAACGCGGTTTGATCCTGCTGATATTTTTTTTGACATTATGGAAGCAAGTAACTGCGGCTCGACATCCAAATTTAATATTCGTTCGACCTGTATAATCTTATCGTCAGAAGGCGCAAGGCCGAGAGAACCTCCCCAAGCCAAACAGGCGTTTGTTTTCTGAACAATATTCTTTATTTCCTGTGTTGAGAACTCTACTTTTGACATTGTTTCTATAACATCTGCGGTTCCTGCTGCAGAAGTTATGGCACGAGAGGATGTTTTTGGCAAAGTTAAACCTGCGGCTGCACAAATCGAAACAAGAATGGGGGTCGTTCTATTGCCGGCAATCCCGCCGATACAATGTTTATCTGCGATAATCTTATGATCAAAATTTATTCGACTACCATTTTTTATCATCGCCTTAGTTAAGTAGATTATTTCCTTAATTGAAAGTCCATGTAATTTCTCCGCTGCAACAAAATAAGCAATCTCGGGTTCTGTCAAGTTATTCTGTACTATCTCTGAAATCAGTAAGTTTAACTCAGATTCTGAAAGTGAATGGCCTGATATTTTTTTCTTGATGAGTTGGCCTGCTGGAGAAAGTTCTGAACTTCCGACTTCAATCAAAGAATTATTATGCGCTTTAAAAAAAGAGCTTATCTCATTGGATACCCCAATCTCGCCCTCGTGAACTAGTTTTGGAAAAATGTCGACAACTGCATAGAGTTTTTTTGAATCTCTTTTTAAAAATACTCGCTCGTCTACATGAACATTTAATTTTTTAGCGGTTTTATCATTAAGAATAACTACTGGCCGACCGGCCAACCAATTAAAATTCTTCAATTTTAGTTTCATTCCTCTTTATTCTTGTTTAAATAACTCGCCGATTTTTCCTTCTGTATAAAAGTCAACAATAATCAAAACATAGGCTAATATTAAAGGTCCGAGTAAAAGGCCCACAATACCGAAACTATATAACCCGCCAATCATGCCGATTAACGCAACAGGCACGGATAAACTTGAGCCTTTTGATAAGAAATAAGGTCGCAAAACATTATCTATAAGAGATACAAATAAGAGGCCATAGAGGAACAGGAAAATTGCAGAGGACGTATTGCCGTGAGCCAACAAGAAAAGAGTCGCAGGTATCCAGATTAACCAAGCGCCAACGAGAGGAATTATGGCAAGAATAGAAGAGACAACTGTTAAGATGATCACCTTTGGAACTCCTGCAATGAAAAGGCCAATACCGACGGAAATTCCCTGAATCAATCCGATAAATATTTGGCCATAGACTAGATTGTCCGTAATTGTTCTAAATTCTTCTAAAAATCTTTTTTCTGTTGAAGAAGTAAACGGGGACAATTTAAGCGCATAGTCTTTAAGTTTTTCGCCATCACGAGTAGCAAAATAAAAAGTGAAGAGAATTACTAAAAATTGTAAAACTAATCCCGGAATATCTGCGATTAACGACTCAAATTCTTTTAAGAAATATGTGAAAAATTTTCCAATAAAATTATTAAAATTAACTATTACTAACTTAGATATTTCTCCTGTAAATAAAGACGGGAAAGATTTTTGAAGAGGGGTTATGAAATCTGCCTGTTGTAAAAATATATAGGTATCAAAAGTTTGTTTTATCATGACTGGGGCCATGATAACCAGGGGGATTGCTATGACTAGGATTATTAACAAACTGAGAATTATCGTCGCTGCGTCTTTGTTCTTAACGATAGAATGTATTTTCTTATAGATTGGATGAAAAATATAGGCTGAAAGCGAACCCACAACAACAGAAAGTAAAATATTCTTTAATACAAAAAGGGCCAATAATAGCAAAATTGCTAGTGATCCAAAAATAATTATTTTTTTTGCATAGGAGTTTTCTACCATGTTTATTATATATAAACGCAATTTATAAAGTTTCTGAAAAGCAGTGGTAACCGATAATCCTGATTCTGTTTTCCAGATATTGGATGTTTGGCAGTTATTTTTCATAGATATTCCTATAAAATAAAGAGATTTGCCTAAAATTTGCTATCCCAATCTCAAAAATTTCACTCTTTATTATATTGCTATTTTAATTTGCAAGAGTAAAATTTTTGAGCAAGCTGCGGGAAAAAGTTTTGCTCTTGTTTATATAATCGAATAATGACGATTCAAGAGCAAAACTTTTTTATTAAACCCAAAAAGGCAATAAAAAATATCGGCTGGAACAATCAACTTTAAATAATTTTCATAGGCCTTAAAATTTATTTTTAACCTACCAACAAATTTATAAATAAGAAAATAAAAATGATTATATGATTATCAAGAAAATATTTGAAAAAAATTTTGATGAAGAGGTTCACGCTGATTTTTTAAAGTTTGGGAGAGGAGATTATCGTGAGAGGTATATTATCGACGGAAAAATCCAAAAAGATAAGTTTGTTGTTAAGACTGGGCCGGAATTTGCAAATTTTTTAGTCAGAAAGTGTCTTGAAAAAGTTAATGGAAAAATCAAGATTAGCGGAGTAATGGTCTCTACTTTTGATATAAAAAAAGACATAAAATTTGAAATAAGCAAACAAAAGCAATTTATGGGGGTCAAACAGGTCGGAATTGATAGCGAAGTTCTTGCGACAGATATAATTGATCTGATGAATAAATATCCGCGGGTTTTTTTTGCATTGTCGTTTTCGACTCCGGATTTTGAACTGAAAATAAAAGCAAAAGCTCCAAAGAGCGCAAAACCTTCAACAAAAACACCAGACGGAGGAAAGAAAGCGGATTTTTGTTCTTTGAAAACTACCGATAGAGATATCCTTGGAGAATTGTTTTTTGATCTGCAGAATTTTCAAAATTTTAAAGAAATAAAAATTAGACACACCCTTAAAATTCAAGATATTATTTATCCAAAAGGCGAGAAAGACCCAATCCAGGTCCGAGAAAAATCAAAAAGGAAGGGAATTCTTGTGAGATCAATAGATATTGACGGAAATAAGCAAGTGAAAGAAGCAAGTTTTGAAGCATGAGCGTGAATTTAGATGAGGTATATATTTCTAGAATTAAGTGGCTAAGACCGGGCGGCATTGAACATTTTTCTCAATGGGCCTATATTAAAGGAGAAGAAGATGGAATAAGAAGGGTCGGAGAAGAAGGATTTTTAGGAGTATTAAGATTTCCTGCAAAAGAGATAAGATATTTTTTATCAGAATTATCTAAAATTCCTGCAATGAAAAAATATGGGGAAAATTTAGAGAGATGGGAAAAACAACATTCGCATGATGACCCACCGTCGGGAGAACTTCCGATGGAAGAGAGAAGAAGAATTTTTAGTGAAATTTATCATCAAAGAGATTTATGGGCAATTCGACAATAGCTTTAAAAACCCAAAAAATATAGAAAAAGTGGTTACGGTAGTGCTTAGGAAAGGAATATTTCTAAGTTTTAGAATCTAGATGATGGTTAAAATTAATATTTAGTGATAACCTTCGAGAATTTTGCAAAATAGAAAATTAAATATTTTCTAAGCATTTAAAATTGGATAATTTTAAATCAATACAAACTTCTCCTTAAAAATTCAACGATAATAAAAAATGGGAGCACCACACAAATCAAGAGACGGAAGCTTGCAGTTTTGGCCTCGAAAGAGGGCAGCAAGTGTTTTACCTAGTGCTAACTGGGATGCTATTAAAAATGAAAAAGGTAAACTTGGCGGTTTTGTTGCATATAAGGTCGGAATGGTTTCGGTTTATGCAAAAGATGAAACAGTTGACTCGATGACAAAAGGAAAAAGGATAGCGATTCCTGCAACAATTTTAGAATGTCCTGAGATGAAAATCTATTCTGTAAGATTTTATAAAAACAGAATTGTTGCTGGAGAAGTCATTGTTGGATTTGACGACGAGTTAAAGAGAATTGTTAAGAAACCAAAGCAGATAAAAAAAGTCGAGGATTTCAAAGGAGAATTTGATGATTTAAGAATTATTGTCTATCCTGATGTTAAAAAACTTTTTAA
>CAYHOV010000007.1:0-27456 GCA_964358615.1 Candidatus Woesearchaeota archaeon
AGTTCAAACTTTTTTTTATTTAATAATTATTTTCTGTCCTTTCCGGACAGAGCAGATAGTCTAACCAACCTACGAGATTCGAACAAATCCAAGAATTAATGAAATAACTTATTTTTTATAGAATCTAAGATCATAATATCATTTTTATCAAATCCCTTCCAAAGGATTATGAATAATATGTAGGTCAAAATAAAAATCCCAGAAATAAGGATTATCGAATAAATATTAATTCCCATAATGCTTCTAAGATAAAACAATATAATTAGGGGGATGATACTCGATAAAATAATATTCACCATTTTCATCCTCAGAGGCATGATTGCTAGATATTTTTTTGCTTGGATCAAAAATAGAATATTCAAAAAGATCATCGATAAAGTTGTCGCAACTGCGGCACCAGTTATCCCTGAAGAATTAACTATTCCAAAAATTGAAGGTAATGGAATTAAAATAACATTCAAGATAACATTAACTATTGTCGCGATGATTATGTCTGCAAGAATCAACTTAGACTTTCCGGCCATGGAAAGAATATTATTGGAAATAATTCCAATAGAAGATGCAAATGAACCGAGTATGAGTATTCTCAATGCATCCTGCGCAAGGATATATTGATCTCCAAACAAAATATGAATCACTGCGCCAGGAAATGCAAATATCAAAATAAAAACCGGAAAATTAACCATAAATACCCATTTTCCAAGCTGTTTGCTGATCTGATTTATCAGCCCGAGGTCTTTATTTGAATAATGGCGATTTATCATCGGGAAGAAAAGTTGCATGAATAACTCAGGAGTCACAGATAAAAGCATTGCTATTGGAACTGCAGCATTATAAAATCCCACTGATTCTACTCCTCGATAATATCCTAGAAAAAAAGAATCAATCCAATAAAATAACATAGAAACAATGCCAAAGAACAGTAGAGGAACAGAGTAGGAAAATAAATTTTTTCTTACTATTATTTTTTCTTTATCTGACAATCTTGATTTTACAAATAATTCTGGAATCTTATATTTGCAAACCCCATAAGAAGTGATAAGAACTGCTAAAAATCCGAGGCAATAAGAAACTACTGCAGCCGAAGATTGAAATCCGAGCATCACTAAAATTATCAGAGCCGTGACTCGGACGATATTTTGGAGAATATTATAGATGAATGAATAACTGCTAATCAATTCGTAACTTCTTATTGATTCTAAAAACGTTACAGAAAAAACCGCGAATGGCACAAAAAAACTTAGGATTTTGAGAAGAAAAACAAGTTCAAGATTATGAAAAATATTTACTGCAATAAAATCTGCAAGAAAAAATAGAAGAACTGCAAAAGTTATGCTGGTGACAAACAATATTTTGTTTACAAACCAGAATAAATAGGAAATTTTATCACTTTCTTTTTTACCGCGATATTGTGGAATAAATCTAGATATTCCTGCAGAAAAACCCAGCAAAGAAAAAGTCAGAATCATAGCAAGAATCATAGTAGTTAAAGAGAATAATCCATAAACTTCAGGACCATAATAACGGGCAATGATTATCCGATAAACATAGGATAAAAGTTTTGAGAGAAAAATTCCAATAAAAACGATTACAGAAGTTTTTACCAGGAGCTTTAGGGAATGGTCCAATTGAGCACTATCTTTTTTCATAATCTGAAGAGGAATTTAATATTTATAAGCTTAATCTACAATACGATAAGAATTAAAATATTCCTTTGTCTTTTGCCAGTCTTGTTTTGTCTTGTTATTCTTGATCTGCTCGGAAATCTTCAGGGCCATGTCCCAGCATTGGTCCATGTTGTTATAATTAAATAACCCTTGTCGACCAAGAAGATAAAAATTATCTAAACCCTCTGCAAATTTTATGAATCTTGAAAGCTCCTGTGAAAATCCTTTTTTGTATATTGGATAGGCCTTAGACATCTTCCGAGTAAATGTCTCTTCTATTTCTTCTTTCTTTAGAATTTTTGTCTCTTCCAATTGTTTGATTATTTTATCGAGGAGAATCTTATCTACTTCTTGCGTTGTCTCGACCATCAAGACAGTCTTATCTTTCGGAGAGGTGGACTCTGAAAAAGCTTTTTGTTCACTAACTCGCTGAAAAATAAATTTTTTTTCTGGAAAAAATACCCAGCAGTCTTTTAATGCACGGGACTTTTTTAAAACAAAATAAATAACATTCAAGTCCTGATATTTAATTTTTGAGGAATCAAAATCATTATCTTTGGGCATTAGACTCATAAGGCTATCAAGAGGAATTGTAGAAATAACATAATCGGGAACAATCTTTTTTTTGTTAAAAGTTATATCTGTAACCTTGTTGTCTTCTATAGATATTTTTGATATATCTGCAAGAGAAATTATTTTTCCATTATTTTTTTCTATTTTTTTAACAAGAGAATCAAAAAGTTGTTTCATGCCCTCTGGAGGATAGTAAAAATAATCTGCAGAAATCTTTTTGGTGTCTTTGAAAATAATCCCTTTTATCAACTGGATTATTCCGGAAACTGCAACTCTTCTTCTTGCCAACTCGGGATCAAGTTCCTGAGGATTTGAGTTCCAGACTTTGTAGGCATAGTCTTTAAACGACAATCCATAGAGAGTTTTTCCAAATCTATTTATCAGAAAATTTTCATAGGAATCGTCGGGTTTTTTTGAAAATGGTTTTAGTAGAATATCAAATCCGGATCTTATTGCAGTAGTCGGCATTCTCGTAGCGATCTGACCAAGCTTCAACGGAAAATCATAGTAATTTCCCTGAAGATAAATAGAGTTTTTTTTCTTTACCCGAATAAGCGGACAAACTTTTGCGATTTCTTCCATAATTCCCGGCAGTTCGGTATAAAGCTTATGCGGGCCTGAGTCCAAAACAAAATCCTTAAACTTAAAACTTAGAGCGCTACCGCCGACAAATTTGTTTTTCTCGAGAATAATAACATCATAATCTTCAGACAAATAATATCCTGCAACTAATCCAGTAATTCCTGCGCCAAGAATGATAATTTTTTTTCTTTGTTCTTTCATTTTAATCGGGATATTATTTTTTAATAAAAGTGTTAAATGCTGTTTTCATATTATCGATAAGCTCGCCTTTTTTTATGCTCAAAAAAAGTCTTCTTACGATGTAGGTCGGCCTGAAATAAAACTTTTTGTGGAATTTATCATAGTAGGCCTCGAGGACTTCCCAGCTCAGCGTCGGATGATTGTAGACTTTTGAGGCGGTGTGGAAGTTATATTTTGACCAATCTTTTGTCTGCAATAATCCTTTTTTTTCAAATTCTTCAAAGACCGGTGTCGAGGGTAAAGGAACTAGAATTGTTGCTTTGGCATAGTCAAGTCCTAGAGAACAGGCAAAGTCGATTGTCTGGTCCATTGTTTTTATTGTGTCTTCGGGCAATCCCAACATAAAAAATCCTGAAGTCTCCATTCCGGCTTCTTTTGCCCATTTAACAGCATTTCGGGCTTGTTGAGTTGTTGTTCCTTTGTTTATGCTTTCTAATATTTTATCGTTCCCAGATTCAAAACCAAAAGCAACCTTGTAGCATCCGGCTTTAACACATTTTTGGAAAAATTCTTTATCGACGCAATTTACACGCACTCCGCATTCTAATTGCCAGGAAAATTTCAACTTTCTTCGGACAATCTCGTCGCAAACTGCTTTTGCACGCTTTAAGTCAGTAGCAAACATATCGTCCCAGACATGGACTTCTTTGAAACCATTTTTTAATAAAATCTCGAATTCATCTACAACCCGCTTGGCGGATTTTGCCCTGAAACGTCGGCCGAAAACAGATTTATTGCAATAGGTACAACCATAGACACAGCCTCGAGAAGTCCCTATTGTCCCGACTGGAGAAACTCGGGCAATGGCCTTAGGATTCATGTATAATTTTGCATTAAATAAATGCCAGGCAGGCATCGGCAAGGAATCTAAATCTTCCACAAGGGGACGAGGAGAATTTTTTATTATTTTCTTTCTGGATTTGAATACAATCCCTTTAATCGATTTAAGAGGTTTTCCTTTAACGATCTCTTGAAGGGTTATGTCTCCTTCACCATAGACGACAATGTCAATATCTTTAACTTTAGCTACTTCTTCAGGATATATCGTCGAGTGAACTCCGCCGGCAATTATTCTAACTTTGGGAAATTTATTTTTTATGAAAGATGAAACTTTTTTTGCTTCTTCGAATAGAAGAGTGGTAAAAGTAATTCCTACGAAATCTGGTTTGTAATTCTTCAGTGTATCTTCTATCTGTTCAAATGGTTTATCTGACATCTGCAGATCAAGAATTTTGCAATCTCCGCCTGCTTCGAGAACGCTGCCAGCTAATTCGGCCATGGAAACAAAAGGTCGAGGAGCAATAATTCCCTTTAAAGCAGATTTACCGTATACTCGTATTGTAGATGGCATGTTCATAAGAAGAACTTTTGTCTTGGCCATGGTTTTTTAGAGAAAAGTGAGTTTTTAAAGATTTATGGGATATTTTTTTTATTTAAATCCCATAGCGCAATATATGTCCTGCCAAAGCAGGCAACAGTCTCTAAAACTGGCTTGCCGAGATGTTTTTTTAGGGCCCATGGATAAATTGTCCATAAGTGCTCTTTCGCAGGCACGAATAAACGGAATAATGAGAAAAATGGTTCTCGAGGTACGGAGATCAATATAAAACGTTTTGATAAACTCTTTAATTTATCAATTCCTTGGACCGGATTGTCAAGATGTTCCAATACTTCTGTTGCGATAACAATATCAAATTTATCTTTTTTTGATAAATCCTCTACTTTTATTTTTTTTATCCTTGAGTTATTGCATAGAGGATTATCGTCGATGCCAAAGTAATCAAATTTTTGAGGCAAGCGCTTTAGCAAATAATCGTCCATGCACCCAAGATCGAGGATTGTCCCTGCAGGCAATCTTTTTAAAATATTAATAACTGCTTTTAGCCTTATTGGACGCAATAATCTTGTTTGAATAAAAGTATCAAATTTTCCCATCAGTCAACAAATCGATATTTAATTAAAACCCATAGTGCTTCAAAACCATCTTTCCAATTTATCTTTTTTCCTTCTTCAATGGTTCTTGGATAATAGGCAATTGGAATCTCATAAATTTTGTGGCCTTGTTTTCTAACCTTTGCGGTAACTTCGGGGCAAAACTCAAATCGCTCACAGTCTAACTTCATATTTTTTATTACATCTGCAGAGAATACTTTATAGCAAGTAGGTTCGTCGGTAATATCTGTGTTGTACAATATATTTGCAGTAGTAGTCAATATCTTATTTGCTAAGAAAAATTTATTTTTTAATATCGAAGGATGTTTTGTTCCTCGAGGAAATCTGCTACCATACACTACTTTTGCCTTACTTTCTATTATCGGTTTTATTAAGTTAATATAATCTTGAGGATCGTATTCTAAATCTGCATCTTGAATAATAACTATCTCTCCCGTTACATGCTTTATCCCTGTGCGAATCGCGTGGCCTTTTCCATAATTTTTTTCATGAAAAATAACATTTATACTCCTGTCCCTTAAATTTTTCAAAATATCTCGAGTTCCATCATTTGAGAAATCATCGACCACAATTATCTCTTTATCTATAGGAACTTTTTTAACTCTTCTGAGTATCTCTAAGATAGTATCTTTCTCATTATACGCAGGAAATAACACTGAAATCTTCGGATTTATAATGTCCATAAATCGAGATTATACTATTTAAAATATGGGGTTTTTTATCCTAATTTAAAAATGCAAAAATTGCACTTTTAAAAAGGCTGATTATTTTTGTGAGAGGTAACTTAAAAACGCTCTTTATTCTCCGAATCATATAACTCGGCCTTAGATAAAAAGCTCTATATGCCTTGCTGACTGTTTCTCGGATTTCTTCGGGCGTTCGACCATTGGATACAAAAACAACGTCCCAGGCAGTATAATCGTCCCAATTATCTGTCAAGAATTTTCCGTTTTTCTTAGCGAGATCATACATCTCGGTCCCAGGGTAGGGGGTTGTAATCGGAAACTGCACAAAATTTGGGTCTACTTCTAAGGCAAATTTTATTGTTTGTTCTGATTCTTGTTTAGTCTCTGTCGGTAATCCCATCATAAATGAGACCCAAGTTTCAATTCCGGCCTCATGTGTCCATTTCATTGCTCTTCGGGATTGTTCGAGGGTAATTCCTTTTTTTATCAGATTCAATAATCTCTGAACTCCAGACTCTAATCCATAAAATATCTGATAGCATCCGGCTTGTTTCATCTTTTTTAGCAGTTCGGGATCCACAAGATTTACGCGGGTAAAACAACTCCATTCAATATTCAATTTATTTTTTATAATCTTATTACAAAGATCTATCACTCTTTTTTTATTTGCTGTAAAAGTTTCGTCATAGAACTGTATGTCATCTGCACCATATTTTTCTTTTAGTTCTTTTAATTCTTCTATAACTCGATCCGTAGAATGATATCTGTAAGTCCCTCCGAATATTAAACTTCCTGCACAATAGGTACATTTATAGGGGCACCCGCGGGAGGTCATTATATTCAATGTTCTCTTGCCCCGCAGATTCGCAGAGGAGTGATACTTGCTCATTGGGAATAAATGCCTAGCCGGCATCGGTAATTCGTCGAGATTCTCAACTAATCTTTGCGGTTTATTGATGATTATCTTATTCGCTTTTTTCCATATCAATCCATTAACTTTAGACACTGTCAAGTGATTTTCTATTGCTTTGATAAGATTTCTAAAAGAAATTTCCCCCTCGCCATAGATTCCAAAATCAATATTTTTGTCCTTTACTAAATTCGGATCCAGGGTAACTTGAGCTCCTCCCAAAACAATTTTTATATGGGGATTAATTTTCTTTATTCTTTCTGCTACTTTATAACAACGATTGATTGTATTAAAATAAACAGACATTCCTACGACGTCTGGATTAAATCTTTTTATTATCTGTTCTACATCGGAATAACTATAATTCATTGCCTCTGAATCTACAACCCTCACTTCAAAATTATTTTTTTCTAAAACTGCTGCGATATAGGCCAAACCAAGGGGAGGATAAAGTGTTCCAATACTGGAAAATTTTCCATATCTCTCTTCCTGAGAATTTGGGGGAATAACTAGCAAAATCTTCATGTTTCAAGGATACAAAAACCATTTATAAACATTATTGAGAATTATTAAATAATTTAAAAAAAATAACCAGTGGCAGGATAAGAGCTATAACGATGGATATTATTAAAATTAACCAGGCAAGTTTATAGAGAAGATTATCAAAAAATCCATTTACACTGTATCGGTCAAATATTTTTTCCTTAGGCAAATAATTAACCGGGTAATAAAACCAATCGTGGGTTGAATCGGCAATCTGCAGAACTTGCGGCTTCAGGGGGATCTGCGTTTTATAGACTCGGTAAACAGGTATTGTTGTTTTCTCTTCTTCATATCCTCCTCCGCCATAAAGAGTCTTCTCTACAGGTATTTGAGAAAATAAGCTAACGATATTTTCCATGCTCTGATTAAAATCTGGCTGATTTTTTATTGTTCCCCAACCGCAGTCATCGACAGCACATTCAACAAAATAAATATTCATGGCAATATCTGTACCTGACATATTTTTATTTGCCTCTAGAAGCTGAGAGAGATATGCAGATTCTAAATAATGAAAATCGTTAAATAGCCATGCAATTCTTCCTCGATAGATTCTTGAATCTGCGATAACTAAAGAATTTTTATCCATTTTATCTACTGCATAATCTCTCATCTGCACTGCACCGCATCTGGAAGTTAAGTGATTTACAAGATTTGTTTTTTCTATAACGGGAGTACCAACGGGCACTAAAAAAAACTGAAATAATAAAATCGCAATTATAATAAAAAAAGTTATTTTTTTTCTACCTCCTCCAGAAAACGGTCTTGTAACATAATCAAATATTCTTGATAACCCATATCCTCCAAAAATGCATAAAACGGGCATCATAGTAGTATAATGAGTAGGAAGCCAATTAGATAAGATAAGAAGGACAAATCCAAATAACTCAAAAAATATAAACAAAAGTAAATATTTTCTTTTTTCTATGGAGAATGATAAAAACACCAGACCCATAATTCCCAGAATAACAATAAGTGGATCCATCATAAATATGTAACTTAACATCTTAAAAGTTCCTTCGAAGAATCTGCTGGAAAGTAATCCAGAGTCATAGCCTAATTGACCAGCATAGGCCTGCCGAACATTTCCTATATCGAAGTATTGTGCAAAGTATACATCAACCATCCCCTTATCAGTATACCAGAGATAATTATGAATTAGAATAGGGGAGAAAAATAATACTACAATTAATCCGAAAAGTAGGCATTTTTTAATATTCTTGATAAAATATTCTTTTTTGCTTTCTCTTTTAAAATCAAAAATCAAAAATGCTATAAGAAAGGCCGGAACAAAAAATAGAGAGAGTGTTTTAATCAAAGACGCGAGGCCTAAACAAACTGCTGCTAAATAAGGAAATTTGCCTTTTTCATTCTGAGTAATAAAAAAGTAAATCGCAAAAAGCAAAAAGAATGAAGCCGAATGGTCCATCTCAGCGAGAGTATATCTTATAGTAAAATAAGAAACAGAGAATAAAAAAGAAGACAATAGTGCAACCCTTATATTAAATATTTTTACAGTAATCAAGTATACTAAGAGTATTGATAAAGAACCATAGAAAAATGATAAAAATCTTGTTGAAAAAGCGGTCACTTCAAAGATCTTAAATACCATATCTCCTAAATAAAACCAAAGAGGAGAGTGTGCAAAAGTACTTATCAATCCTGAATGCAAGAATCCTATGATGTGGGGCCCATGGACCATCTCATCTCCGAGAAAAGAAACATTGTTCGCCACAAAAAATCTTAAAATTACTCCCAGAATAAAAATCAAAATAAGCCATCTTCTCTCGTCATTTGAGAAGATAAAATCTATTGAACGATCGAGAATAGATTTTTTAATTTTTGGGAGATCTTCAACTTTGGGATTATCCATAGTAAACGATTATCTATCTAATTTATAAATCTCACTAAAAGTATTTACTTTTATCTTTAGTAAGCAAATATCTAATCAAAAAAAATTCTCTACCCCATCCTTTAATTTTCTTTTTAAAACAAATATCAATGATATCTAAAAAAGAATGAAAGAGAAGTCCAAGGAAAATAAGCAAAAAAGTATCTGATAAAAAAGACAATGCCCCGATAAGTAAAATAAATTCAACGGAATGAAATAGGTGCATAAATGGTTTGTGTTCGGAATCGAGAGATTTATGCCAATTGTAGGCTCTGCTAACTGAAAAATCCTTATATCTGATTAAATACACTAGATAGTGATCAAGATCTATCAAAATAGAAGAGGCTAATATAATCATTCCTCCAAAAATCGAAAATTTATATAGATATACCAAGATAGATGAGAATATCAGGCCAAGTAAAAAATGCCATTTTGGTAACATAAAATAATTAAAAAATTGCTATATATAAATCTTTAAAAGATGAAAAATCTTAGGAGAAAAATGAATATTTTATTGACTGGCCACGGGGGATTAATCGGAACTTCCTTGAAAAAGAGGCTTGAAGAACGAGGAGATAGAGTAATCGGGATTGATTTGCGTTCTGGTTTTGATGTTTGCGATATTGATAGTTTTAAACTTAAAGAAAAAATAGACTTAGTGATACATGCTGCGGCACATTGTAAAATAAACCAATCTGTGACGGAACCGGAGAGAACTTATCAAAACAATGTTTTGGGAAGTTGGAGAGTTTTTGAATTCTGCAGAAAAAATAATATCAAAAAAATATTATTTTTTTCTTCTTCGAGAATCTTGAGCAAAGAGAAAAATCCTTACACTGCAAGCAAAATCTATGGAGAGGAACTCGCTAAGGCATATAAGGATTCTTATGGAATCGATTATATCATTGTCAGACCGTCGACAGTCTATGGGCCTTTTTGGGACGAGACAAAACGATTAATACATATTTTTATCACCAATGCCCTACGGGGCAAAGACCTGGAAATTTATGGGAACCCAAAAACAAAAACCCTTGATTTTACCTATGTGGAAGATTTTGTCGACGGAGTCATGCTTGCATTAGGCGGACAATGGAATAAAGAGTATAATATAAGCGGAGACGAGGAATTTAATGTCTATGAACTTGCAAAATTTATTATCGAACAAACAGGAAGCAAAAGCAAAATTGTTGTCAAAGATGCAGAAGTTGCGCAGCCTCAGAAAGTCAAGGTTGACACTTCTGAAATTAAAAAAATAGGATATAAACCACTAATCTCTGTAAGGACTGGTGTAATCCGGACCATAGATTTCTATAGAATACGTGCTAATTTATAAAATTATTGCGCGCATTCTATCTAGCCAACACAAAAAAGGACAATTATCTAATATGTTGGCTATATAAAAAATATTTAGATAAATAATTTAATCTTCTCCTAATTGTTTGATAATATCTGCGAAGGCCGGTCGAGTTATAAAAACTCCTGCAGTAATTCCGATCAAGCTAGTTATTGCGAAACCTTTTAACATTCCTCCGCCTGCTGCTTCAATTCCGATAAAACTTAGGAATCCTGTAAGAGGTATAAGGGAAACAAAGACTGTTGCAAAAGATGTGAAAATAATAAACAGTGCTTTTTTAATTCTAATCTTCAGAGACTCTGTCTTAAAACGAGATTCGTCGAGAATAACTATCTGAGAATCGACTCCTGTTCCAATAGTTGCGATAATTCCTGCGATTGAAGGAAGATCAAGATTCCACTTAATCAGTGCAGCTACTCCTAGAATTATTAGGATCTCTGAAAAAGATGTAAGTAAAAGTGCGAGAGATATTTTTATCCTTCGGTATCTTATAAGAATTATTATTGAAACAGCAAAAATAGCGAAGATACCTGCAGTAAGTACTGCTTTTGTAAAAGTCTCTCCAAGTAACGGAGAAATTCTGTCTATTTTTACAATCTTTAGTTTGAAAGGAAGACTGCCGGTGATTAAGACTGTTTGTAATTTTTTCATATCATTCTGTGTATTTGCTATTGCCTCATTTTGTGTTACGCCGGTGCCAGAACCAGTGATCATAATCTGCGTCGCGACTTTACCCTTGAGGTCTTCGCCAATGTTCAAAGATTCTGTTAATTTTCCGTCTACAAAAAAGTCAATTTGTTTTTCAAGATAACGCCCTCCCGAGGAAAGATTAAATGACATGTTCGCAGTAATTGATGCATGCCTCTGCGCTGCTTGTTCGCTAAGATAAACTACAAATCTAAAAGTGCATGCTTGACCGCCCTCTGCCGCAAAACAATCATATATTCCGGCGTCTTGACCTGAACGGCCGACGTAGGTAATATCTTTATTTCCGCCCACAAAAACAGTCTCGTTGCCAATTTTTGCTTCGAATTTCCCTTGTTGTGCAATCAAATTCTCAAGGTCAGATGGAGAAGAACCAGCAATTTCAATTACCATAAATCTCTCACCCATCACATTCTGAGAAGTTATTTTCATATCGGTCAATCCGTAGAGGTTTAATCTTTCTTGAGATATTGCAATTAAATCGACTAACTCCTGGTCTGTCAGCGAATGATCTTCTGCTGCGATTACTGCTCTTGCTCCTCCTTGAATATCAAGTCCGGTCTTAATATTTGTTTTTGGGATTTTCTCGACAATGATTGATTCAAAAATAGTGGAAGGGGAAAAATCGATTATCTCCAAATCTTTTGTTTTTATAGAAATCTTTGTTGTCTCATTAGAAACAAAAACAGGTAGTGTGTCGGCATAATCTTGGAGATTTTTTATTGTTTTTCCGTTAATTTCTGTTATAATCATGCCTGGACGAAGACCATGTTCAAATATTGAAGAATTTTTTTCTACGGATTTTACTAGTACGCCTTCTCCGAGATACATAAATCCCGAGCTTGAAAAGAAGATGGTCATCAGTGAGAAGATTATAAATAAAATTAAAATCCAAATTCGCAATGTAATTTTCATCTGTTTCCTCCGTGGGAATTATTTTCTACAAACCATTTAATTAGCGCAGTATTTGTAACCCATGTATTAAGGGTATCAAAGGTCAATCCAATCAAGAGAATTGTGAACATTTGGTTTAAAGCAGTCTCAAAAGAATAAACAAAGAAAAGAGATACTGCTACTGCGGCGATAGCAGTGAGAGTCATAGTCATACCGGTTTTGAAGGAACCAAAAATTTCGGAGTTTACAGAAGTATTTTTTCTTTTCAAAACCCGGGTTGTTAGTAAAATATCTGTATCTACAGAATAACCAATGAGCATAAGGAAAGCCACAATACCTGCTCCGGAGAGTTTCATGCCAATTAAGTCGACAACTGCAAGAGTCATAGCAATATCTGCGAAAGCACAAAACATTACTGCAAAACTTGGGATAGAATATTTAATATAAATATAAATCAAAACAACAATAAAAATTAGAAAGATAATCATAGAAATAATCAATGGGATATTAAAAAATATTTTTCCAAGAAAGATACCAAATAAGAAGTTAAGAAATATGGCCAATATTCGGATTTTCCATTTTTGGGCAAAAATTACAAAAACGACTGCAGCCATCCAAAAAAAAGCAAGAGTAATTGCAATCATCAATTGCTGGTAGAAATTTTTACCGAGAGAAGAGCCAGTATATTCTGTTGAAGAATTTTTTTGATCTAACTTTATCCCAAGATATTCTTCTAATGCTGGAATTATTTTTTCGGGGGCCTCAGAAGTGATCACTACAATCTGTTTTTGTTTTCCAGTGTTATCTGACAATGAACGAACTTCAATGTTTGAAAATTTTTGAGAAAGAGCTTTTTGAACATCTGCAGGAGATACAAGGGAAGATATGGTTATACTTGTTCCTCCTGTAAGGGAAACATCTTTATGGAGAAAATCTCCGGTTGAAAAATAAGTATAAACTATAAATGAAAGTGCAATGACTAGTATTACAATTGGAACTAGAAGTGTCTTTTTATAATTCTTGTCGTAAAATTGACTAAATTTTTCGCTCATGTTTTTTTATGATAATGTCCCTCACGATATGCGCGGGCCGAGCGCACGACAATGCATAGCTTGCAAGCCTCGTTAACACTCGGCAACATCGATGCATTCTCGGCGGCTCCAATTCTCGCGAATTGAAGCATTCAAACTCTTCTCGTTCGAATCTATGCGCGGGCCGAGATTCGAACTCGAGTCATCTGCTTTCTTGCAAAAATCAAGCAAAGCTTGATTCACTGTGGAAGGCAGATATTCTACCGCTGAACTACCCACGCCTTATAGGTATTTATACCTATATTATTGGGTTTTTAAATTTATAGAGGTTTTTTGAGGTTTTATTTTCCATTTTGATATTTTGTTACATTTTCTACAACTGACGATCTTGTAACCGCTCTTTATCCTAGTCGTTTTACCGAATGATTCAAAACATTTTTGGCAAAATTCTTTCCTTAAATTTTGAAGTTTAATCTTAGAACGCATCGCTAAATTTTTTGCTTTTTTATTAGCTTTTGAGTTTTTTTGAGAGATTAATTCGATCACCTCGTAAATGATTCTCTCTTTATTTTTTTGCATTTTAGAAAAATATAAGGTGAGACAGCTTTATGATTTCCCATCTGGTGACAGTACCGACATAAACGTAAGCTTCTTAACTTCTGTGTTCGGAATGGGAACAGGTGTGACCAGCTTACTATGGCCGTCTCAAAATTGCTATCAGAGAATTGTTTATAAACTTTACGATTGTTCCAATTTTAGGGAAGTTTGCAAAATTTAAACATCCTATGATGAGTTTGAAAATTCTTCCATGAATTATTCAAACTTCTCTTTAAGCAGGAGTAGCGAAGTGGTCAAACGCGACAGACTCAAGATCTGTTGGCCTTGTGCCTTCAGGGGTTCGAATCCTCTCTCCTGCATTTTTGTATTTAGATTTTCTGCGCCCGTAGCTCAGCCTGGAACCAGAGCATCTCCGTCCTAAGGAGAGGGTCGTAGGTTCAAATCCTACCGGGCGCGTAAAAAATTAGATTTGAACAGGTTCAAATACTTCAAATTGCAAAATTTGAAGGATCTAAGAATCGTCAGATTGTTGAGGGCCTAGCGGGCGCGTCGAGGATTTGAATTTAAATCTCGATAAGAATCACACTCAAAATCCCTAGCCCTATCCCGATTTTATTTATCAAAGATAAATCTTCTTTGAAATAGAGAACACCAACTAAAACTACGACGATCAGATTCAAGATAGTAAATATTGAAATCGCCTTGGACAAAAATTCGTATTTTAATGAAATCGCCCAGAAGATGGTTCCAATAAAGTAAATCAAAAGTCCTGCATAGAGCAACGGGGTTTTACTATCGATGGCCCATTTTTTGAAAAAAACATCTCCTACAACTTCAAGTGCAACAGCTAGAATAATCAAACTAAAGAATATAAATTTTAAAGTCATCTCTGAAACCATAAAAGAGACTGTACTAAGAAGTTATTAAATATTTTGAAATCTAAAAAGAAAATTAAAATTTCTTGAATTGGTTCACTAATTCTAAAATATCTGTCTGTCCGAGGAATAGTGCTCTGCAACAGTATCTGTCTAGGCCAAGTTCGTCGAGAACTTTTTTTTGGTCTTCTCCTTCTGCAACACGGCGCTTGTATTCGTGCCATAGATGTGCAATCGGCTTTCCGCATGAAAAGCATCTTATTGGAATTAGCATAATATTACTTCAAAAAGATGGTTTTTAAAACTTGCGATAGAAAAGTTTAAAAGAAGTTTTTATCTAGCAAAGTAGAGGTGCTAGGCCTCAGACCTTTTTCTGAATAAAGAATCCCTGTTGCAGCAAGCTACGAGGTATTCTTTAAGCCTCCAATTGGACGACGGAAACGATGCGGAGCATTAAACCCAATTGGAGCAATAAAAATGGAAGAAATAATAAAACTTGAAAATATTAGCAAAATCTACCAAATGGGAGAGAATGAAGTCAGAGCTGTAGATGGAATAAATATCTCCATACATAAAGGAGAATTTGTGGCTGTCATGGGGCCGTCGGGAAGCGGGAAGTCGACGAGCATGAATCTTATCGGAAGCCTGGATCTGCCGACTACTGGAAAAATATTTCTGGACGGAAAAGATATTTATCATCTTGAAGAGAGTGAGATTGCCCAAATCCGAGGGAAGAAAATCGGATTTATCTTTCAGGGTTTTAACTTGATACCGAACTTAACTGCAAAAGAAAATGTTATGTTGCCGATGATGTTCCAAGAAATTGAGGAATCAGAGAGAGAAAGAAAAGCAGAAGAATTATTGGCGCTTGTGGAATTGACAGATCGAGTTGAACACTATCCAAATCAATTGTCAGGGGGGCAGCAGCAGAGAGTCGCAATTGCTAGGTCGCTGGCAAATGATCCTGAAGTTATCCTTGCTGACGAGCCGACAGGAAATCTTGACACGAAGACAGGGCAGATGGTGATGGGATTTTTGCAAAAATTAAACACTGAAGGAAAGACTATTATTTTAGTCACGCATGACGCAGAACTTGCGCAGAAATATGCAAAAAAAATTTATTGGATCAAAGACGGAAAATTGGAGAAGGTCACGGAGAAGAAAAGTAAGAAGTGAATAAGAAAAATTCTAGAAATTAAATCATTTTAATATTACTTACCTAAATAACAACCAGCAGCCATACCAAGAGGAACCATTCTTTCTCGAGAATTAGGGCCTTTACGAAAGCTTTTACCAAGCTCGCTCCAAAATTCTGTATCTTTACTTACACGTTGAATAGCGATGATTAATGCTTCATGTATCTCGTCTTGAGTTAAATAACCTGAATCTAATGTTCTGTCTTCTCGAATTAATTGTTCTCTATATTCAGAGTTAGCATGGGGAATGGGTCGTACATTTAATTATATTCAAAAAAGAATTAATAAACTTTGTCGAGGAAATGTAATAACTTTAAAGTTACATCTAAAAAGGTTTTTAAATGGATTTTTGCTCAGGAGATTATGAAATCAAAAATTTTTGGAATAATGCTGACATTGCTACTAGTGATAAACCTGGGAACAGCGATGGTAATAAGTGGCATAGAAGCTGAAAAAATCAAACCAGGAGGAGAAGGAAAAGTCAGCATCAAAGTCAGAAACATATTGGACTATACCGCAAGAGATATCTCTGTAAGCATTGATCTAACAAAATTGCCGTTTGTTCCTGTAAGCGGTTCTGAGAAAAGTTTAGACGAGCTTGGAGATGGCGACAGCGATGGTTTTACTTTTTATGTCAAAGCTGCGAATGATGCAAAAGCAGGAGATTACGAAGTTCCTTACAGAATGAGTTACAAAGCAAATGGTACAGCATATATAAAAGAAGGGACGTTAGGTATAACAATCGATGCTAATCCTGAATTGAGCTATAGTGTCGGCGTGGACAAACCAGTTGTGGGAGAAACAGGAAAAATCAGTCTAAAAATCGTGAACACTGGCCTTGGAAATGCAAAATTTGTATCGGTAAAAATTCTTCCAGAAGGAAGTTATATCTTGTTATCTGCAGATGAAGCTTATATCGGAAATGTTGATTCAGATGATTTTGAAACAGTAAATTTTGATGTGATATTCAAACAGCAAAATGCATATTTAAATGCAGAGATAAAATATAAAGACCAGAACAATAATGAGATAGTAAAAACAACAAGTCTGCCATTCAATGTTTATTCTCGAGAAAAGGCAATTGAATTGGGGATTGTGAACAAGAGTAATCTTAGCATTTATGTTTTTATAGGAATTGTCTTTATAGGTGCCTGGATTGTTTGGGGAAGGATGAAGAAAAAGAAGAGAATGGAAAGAGCGCAAAGCTCGAGATAAGATGAAAAATTTTTTTATTCTTGCAGTGAAAAATTTGAGACATAGGGGTTTGAGATCGTGGTTGACTATTCTTGGAATTTTTATCGGAATTGCGGCTGTTGTGTCGCTCATAACATTGAGCCAGGGCCTCAGGGAGGCAATTACAGGCCAGTTCTCTTCGCTTTCAACAGATAAGTTGATGATACAAAATGCGGGAACTGGTTTTGGGCCGCCAGGAAGCACGTCAGTCATTCGGTTGAATGATCATGATATAGAAATCGTCAAAAGTGTCAGTGGAATCAATGAAGCCATAGGCCGATTGATAAGAATGGGAAGAGTAGAGTTCAATAAAAATATTAATTATTTATATCTCGGAAGTATTCCGGATAATGAGAAACAATTGGCAATTGTCTATGAATCTTTTAATCCTAAAATTGAAGAGGGCCGATTGCTGAAACAGGATGACTATGGAAAAGTAATCCTCGGGTCGAATATCTATAATGAAAATACCTTCGGGAAGAAAATTGTCGTCGGAAATAAAATAAGTATTCAGGGAAAAAATTTTGAGGTTGTTGGGCTGATGAAGCCGGCGAGCTCTTTTCAATTGAACAGTGTGATCCTCATGACTGAGAAAGATATGAAAGAACTATTGAATATCAGCGACGAAGTTGATCTTATTGTTGCTCAGGTCGAGAAGGGCTATGATATTGAATCTGCGGCTGAAAATCTAAAAGAAGAATTCAGGAAAGATAGAAAAGAAAAAATTGGTGAGGAAGATTTTTCAGTGCAGACGCCGCTGCAGGCGATCTCTGGAGTAAATACTATCCTGAATATAATCAACCTGATTGTCGTCGGTATTGCTGCGGTAAGCCTGCTGATCGGAGGAATTGGAATTGCGAATACAATGTATACTTCGGTTTTGGAGAGGACAAAAGAAATCGGAGTGATGAAAGCAATCGGAGGAAAAAATAAAGATATTCTGCAGATTTTTTTTATTGAGTCTGGGCTTTTGGGATTGATCGGAGGAGTAATCGGTGCGTTTTTGGGGCTTGGTTTTGCATTTAGTGCGTCGAGACTTGCTGAAGCGGCCTTGGGAACAAATATTCTTCAGGTCAAGATATCCTGGTTCTTGATCGTCGGAGCGATTTTATTTTCATTTGTAATCGGACTGCTTTCTGGATTTTTACCTGCGCTGCAGGCTTCGAGATTAAAACCAGTGGAGGCATTTAGAAGATGATAATCGATTATGCGAAAATCGCTATGAAAAATATAAGAAAGAAAAAACTTAGAAGCTGGCTGACGATAGTCGGAATAATTATTTCTATCTCTGTTGTTTTTTTGCTGATAAGTCTTTCGCTGGGATTGAGGGGAGCGATCAGTGAGCAATTCAAAATACTTGGAACAGATAAATTATTTATTCTTCCCAAGGGGCAGGCCGGTGGCCCTGGTTCGGGCGGAGTTGTTGAGTTGACTACCTGGGATGTTGAAGTCGTGGAAAAAGTTTTAGGTGTGAAAGATATTTCCTATGCGACAGTCGGGAATGCAAAGTTAGAATCCAATAATAAAATAAGATTTTTTTATGTCATTGGCTTGCCGTTAGATAAGATGGGGCTCTATACAAAAAGCACAAATATGAAAATGGACGAGGGTCGTGAATTAAAAGAGGGTGATAGGGGAGTTGCAATGATTGGAAGCGATTATAAATATGGGAACCTCTTCGGAAAACCGATACAAGTTGGAGAAAGTATTTTAGTAAATGATCGTAGGTTCAAAGTTGTCGGAATAATAGAACCAATAGGAAATCCGTCGGATGATAAAAATGTTTTAATCCCTATTGATGATTTTAAAGAATTATTTAATTCGGGTGAGAGAGTAGACCAGATAATCGTCCAGGTTGAAAATGAAAAAGAGACGGGCGATATAAGTGCGAGAATAGAGAAAAAATTACTCAAGGCGAGAAATCTCGACGAGAAGACAAAAGATTTTACAATCATAACCCCTGAAGAATTATTAGCGAGTTTTGATATAATCTTAAACATCGTCACTGCATTTCTCGTCGGGGTTGCTGCAATTTCTCTGCTGGTCGGCGGAGTTGGCATTGCAAATACTATGTATACTTCGGTTTTGGAAAGAACAAGAGAAATTGGAACAATGAAAGCTGTTGGTGCCAAAAACTCTGCAATATTGCAAATATTTCTGATCGAATCTGGATTTATCGGTTTTATCGGGGGAACCCTGGGAATATTAACGGGTTTTGGAATCTCTAAATTGATAGAATTTATCGCAATAAATTATTTACATACGACATTATTGAAAGCTGCAAGTCCGTTCTATCTTATCTTTGGTTGCTTGGCATTTTCTTTCTTGATCGGAATTATTTCCGGGACATTTCCAGCGTTTCAAGCATCTAAGCTTAAACCTGTCGAAGCATTGAGATACGAATAAGAAATTGTTTTTTATTAAACAAAAATTCATATAAAATATAACATTTCAAACACATATAAATTTAAAAACCCAAAAAAGCATACAAATAAGAAAATTATAAAAAGAGGAAAATGGCAAAAAAATGCATATATTGTAGCACAGATATTGATGCTAGTTGCGTAGTCGATATGTGTAAAAGATGCATGTATGGTGTCTGGGGTCAAAAGATGGCTGACACAATTATTGCAAGTATGCAGTGTGAAAAAGAAAAGGGAAATATGGAACTCGGGAGAGTGAGTGAAAATTGTACTTGCCCTCATGATTCGGCCCCTAGAGAATATAAGGAAAGTATAAAAAAGGGCTGGTAGTTTTATAACTGCGAATTTTAAATATTCATTACTATACTGCCGTACAAAATATTCATTAAATTGCAGCAGTAAAGCTTTTAAACCGATTTTATCTGAGTTTAAGATGGCTGAAAGTTTATCAAATGTAGATATAAACCTCGGGGGAAATATTGTGCTTAGTGGCTTCGATGTTGATCAACAACAGGCAGTAGTTGTCAAAAAAATGGTTGGCCATTATGCAGAGAAAATAAGAAATTTCCGAGAGTTCAGAGTTTTAAAAGTTGAAATGAAATCTCATGAAAAAGGAAAGAAAAAACAGACTACTAGTTATGAAATAAAAGCAATGTTAGAATTTGATGGAGATAGAGTGGCTTCAGAAGCTACAGGATTAAACTTGTTTGTTTTGCTTGACGAAGCACTAGGAAAAATACTAAAAGAAATAGAACATAAATCAAAATTTAAATAAAATGGCAAAAGGAAGCAGAAATATTCGAGATCGGGGGAAAATAAGACTTAGTGAATACTTCAGAAAATTTAAGAATGGTGAAAAAGTTGCGGTTGTGCGGGAATTAATCAAGTCGGCAGCTTATCCAAAAAGAATCATTGGAAAATCTGGCACAATAATTGGTCAGAGAGGTTCGAGTTATATTGTAAATTTAAATGACGGAAATAAAGCAAAAACGTTTATAATCCATCCACTACACCTAAAGAAATTGAAATAACATGATAAAAGATTTAAAACCCCTAACAATGGCAGAAGTCGCAGAATTAGTCGACAAAACAGAGAAAGCTGAAAAAGCAAAAGTGTTCATAAAAAAATTCGCAAAACTGAACTTAGAAGAATCAAAGAAAATGAAAAAAGATTTACAAGAACTTGGGACTAAATTAAATGAAGAAGGGATGGTAAAGATTGTAGATTTTATGCCGGAAGATGCTGAAGGAATTATAAAAATTACCCCAGATACTTCATTAGATCAAGATGAGATTAACAAAATTCTCGAGGTTATTAAGAAATATTAACGAACATGGAAAAAGAAGAAAATGCGATTGTTTTAGATTATCTCCCGTACGGATATCCTTTGGAGAAAAAAGGATTGCCAATAGTGCAAGCCATCGGAAAAAAGAATATGACTGTCCTACAAATTGTTCCGCGAAGGGGCACAACATTCAACTTAAAGGAAGAACTTTATATTGGCGATGGAAAGCGAGAGAAAGTTTTATATATCCTTGGCCGTTTACCTCGAGAGAAATTAACAGAGACTGCAAAGTCGCAATTGGCGGATTTTGTCCAAACATTTGTAGAAACTGAAGAAAAAAAGTTTGTAGACTTTTTTAATAATGCGCAGCCGATTAACACTCGATTGCATCAACTTGAATTATTGCCGGGCTTCGGAAAAAAACATGCAAAGGCATTGTTAGACGCAAGACGAGAAAAACCATTTGATAATTTTGAAGATATAAAAAACCGGGTTCAAGGAGTTCCAGATCCTAAAAAGGCAATAGAAAAAAGGATTATGGAAGAGTTAACTAATATCGAAAGAAATAATCTATTCATAAGATGAGTAAAGAAAAACAAGAACAAGAACAGGATAAGAGAATGGCTGCCTTACAGAAAGGGCCTCCACAGAAGAGAGAAGAACTCAGCGACGTAAGATTAATCAGAATTCTTGCCACAGATATTCCGGGAAATAAATCAATCTATTCCGGACTAACCGATATCAAAGGAATCTCTTGGACATTCTCGAATGCAATTTGCAGAAAACTAGGAATGAATAAAACTAAAAAAATTGAAGAACTTAATGAAGGGGAAATAAAAAAAATTGTAAGTTTCCTCGAAAATCCGGATGTTCCGCAATTTTTGATGAACCGAAGAAAGGACTACGAAACAGGCGAAAATAAACATCTTATTGGAAATAAATGGGATTTACAAAAAGAATTTGATATCAAAAGAATGAAAAAAATAAAATCATATAAGGGCGTAAGACATACTCTTGGACAACCAGTACGAGGACAAAGAACAAAGTCGCACTTTAGAGCAAATAAAAAAAGCAGAGGAGCTGTCGGAGTCCAGACAGTAAAAAAACCTGTTGCTCCGGCTCCAAAGAAAGAAGTTAAAAAGGAGAAAAAGAAATAATGGGAGATATAAAAAGAAAAAGAAAAAAATACGGAAGGCCAAGAGTATTATATGATAAAGCTAGAATCGAACAAGAGAACGAGATTGTCAGAAAATATGGATTAAAAAATAAAAAATCTATCTGGAAAGCAGACGCGAGAGTCAGTATCTTAAGAAAGCGAGCGAAATTGTTAATCCCGCGTCCAGAAGAAGAGAAAAAAGAATTTTTTGAGCGACTAAATAAATTAGGATTTAAAGTAAGTATAATCGCAGATGTTTTGGCGTTGACAAAAGAAGACTGGTTAAACAGAAGATTACAAACTATTGTCTTCAGAAAAGGACTTTCTAAAACAATAAAAGAAGCAAGACAATTGATTGTCCACAAACAAATTCTTGTCGACGGAAAAGCAGTAAACACTCCTTCATATATGGTTACAACAGACTCAGAAGAAAATATAACATTAAAAACAAAACCTAAATCTAAACAGAAAGAAGGAGAACAAAATGAGTAAATCTGAAGAAAAAACAGGAATTGTATATATTTATTCTAGTTTTAATAATACTATTGCAGAACTGACTGATTTAGCAGGGAATACTATCGGGAGATGTTCTGGCGGCAGAATTACTAAACATGATAGACTGAAAGCAAATCCTACGATTGCGATGTTTATCGCAAAAAAAATTGCAGAAGTAGCAAATGAATATGAAATAAGAAGTTTATATCTAAGAGTAAAAGCTCAAACAAATTCAACAGGCCCTGGACCTGGAGCTTCGGCAATTGTTAGAACGCTGACCAAGGCGGGGTTTAGAATACTTAATATTGCAGATACTACTAGCGTCCCTCGAGGAGGCCCAAAGAAAAAAGGTGGACGAAGAGGAAGGAGAGTATAAGTTTAAAAATTAAATTTTCATAGAAAAAAATGAAACAACTACAAAAAACAAATGAAAAAGTAAGTTTTGTGACTGAAATGAATATCAGTCTAGCAAATGCTATAAGACGGTCTGTAAATGAAATTCAAATTGTGGCGATTGATGAAGTCGATATATACAAAAATGATTCTGCATTGTATGATCAAATTATTGCGCATAGAATTGGATTAATACCTATAAAAAATTCTGGAAGAAAAAAAGAAATGCAGTTTAAATTACAAGCAGAAGGTTCTGAACAGAAGAAAGAAGTTCTTGCAAAAGAAATGGGAGAAGATGTTGTATACGGAGATATGCCAATTGTTTATCTTGAAAAAGGGCAAGAGTTAGAGATTGTCGCCAGAACTCGGATGGGAATGGGAAAAGAACATGCAAAATTTATTCCAGGTCTGATGTATTATCGTATTTTATCAAAAATTGAAATATCTAAAGACGGAGAAAAACAATCGGAGCTTGCCGAACTATACCCAAAAAATTTCGAATTCAATGGAAAACTTAAATTGAAGAATGAATATGACTGTGACTTGGATCAGGAAGATGTCAAGGAATTCAAGGGTATTACAATAACGCCGACGGAAAATCTAGTGTTCTGCATCGAATCTTGGGGACAGATAAATGCAAGTGAAATTTTTACAGAAGCTATTGAAGCCCTTAATAATAATCTGAAAGAATTATCGAAGGCGTTGTAAGCGGAGATGTCGGAGCGGTCAAACGAAACACGTTAAGGCCGTGTTGGCCTTGTGCCTTCAGGGGTTCGAATCCTCTTCTCCGCATAATATACTAAAAAATTAAAATGGCAAGCAAAACAAAAATAGAAAAACGATTGAGAAAGAAAACAAATCCAGAAGTAGTTAGTCTTCTGATTATTTTAAAGAAGAAAAATCCAAAAATAGCGTCGTTGCTCGCGGGGCCAAAAAGAAAGGCATATGATATAAATCTAGGTGAAATTGATAGACAATGCAAAGAAGGAGATAAGATCTTAGTTCCGGGCAAAGTTCTAAGCCAAGGAGAAATAACAAAAAAAATAAAACTTGTTGCGTTAAATGCCTCTGAAAAAGCTATTGAAAAAATGAAAAAATTTAAAATAGAATTTGTAAAACTAATAGACGAAGTTCAAAAAAATCCTGAATTAAAAGATTTAAAATTGGTAGAATAAAATGGAAAAAATAATTGTTGATGCTGATGGCGCTATCGTCGGAAGAATGGGAAGTTTTGTTGCTAAAGAACTTTTGAGAGGAAAAAGTGCAATAATTGTTAATTCAGAGAAAGCAGTTATATCTGGGAGACAAGCAGATATTATTGGAAGAATATCTAATTTGATTGCAAAGGGCGGAAGTTCTCAAAAAGGTCCGCATATCCGCCGAGTCGCAGATAGATTTTTGAAAAGAATGATTCGTGGGATGTTGCCCTGGAAAAAAGAAAGGGGGAAATCTGCATACAAAAGATTAAAATGTTATATTGGAACAGAAGAATTAACAGATGAAGAAAAAAAGCAGGTCATAAAATTAGGACATGATAAACCAATTAAATATATGACAATTGAACAGATATTAAAACTTGTTTAAAATGGAAAAAATAATTGTTTCTGGAAAAAGAAAGACAGCAGTAGCAAAAGCTACAATCCACGAAGGGACAGGAAAAATAACCGTAAATCGAAAGCCAATGGAATTTTTTCCTTTTTTACAGCAATTGGAATTAAAAGAACCGATGGTAATCGCTGAAAATGTCCTCGGAAAAACTGATTTTGACGTGGATGTCAAAGTAAAAAGCGGCGGAATGTCCTCAAGAGTTGAAGCTTCAAGACTTGCTATCGCAAAAGCGATCATAAAATATACAAATTCTGAAAAATTAAAAAGAGAATATTTAAGTTATGATAGAAATATGCTCGTCGCTGACACAAGAAGAAAAGAAACTTACAAGCCAGACGATTCTAAGGCAAGAGCAAAGAGACAGACGTCGTACAGATAAAATTTATAAAGGGGGGGCGTTCTATTTTTATGAAGAAGATTATTATTCTAGTGATTATATTGTTGATAATTGGGACTAGTTTTTTCTTATTTTACAAACCTAATCCGATTTCAATTAAGATTTCAGCGGAGTGGGATAAAAAGGCTAATTGGACAGATATTTGTTTTGTTGCGATAGGGGGAAAAGGAAAGCTAGGCGAGAGAGGGAGAGAAATGTCAGGAGATATAAAGCTTAGAGCACCGGTGATTATCGAAAGAGGCCTATATTATCCCGAGGGTTCTGATTATATTAGGTGGAGTTATGATAATGGTTATGAAAAAATCAATGGGTCCGTATTTATCTCCCAATTAGTGGATGCAACCGCTTTCCAAAAAGAAAAATATGAAAATTACGAAATCGATTCTGTTAATTATGATGTTTTTGATTTTACAAATTTTACTTGGTGTTGTAAAGTCGATAGCTACCCGGAAGTTTGTGAATCTATAACTCTCCCTCCAAAATGTAGTAGTGATGGAAAAGTTTTATAATAATTTTTTATTTTTCTGGCCGTGATTTTTCTTTCAGTTTTCTCTGGACAGCATAGAAGATCTCTGGAGAGATTATTGTCTGATGCGAACCTTTGTTGAGCTTTCCTGCGAATTTTATCTCGCCGAGGTAAGTTCGATTTGATAAAACTTTTTTTAGGCCGTTAACCGAAAGGGCATAGTTTTTTGCAAGAGAATTGAGAGAATAATCTTTTTCAAGAAAAACTCGGAAGAGAGAATGGACTTTTGAAGCGTCTTGATTTACGACCAGACTACCGTCGGTGATTGTATAGCCAAGTGGTGCTCGCGTCATAACCTTGCCTAATTTTGCCTGAGAATCCATGCCTTTTTTCAGTTTGCTACCGACGGATTGGTCATATTTTCTAAAAGTATCGAGGATCTTCCAGTCTATTTTTTCAGAAGTGTAAGACTCGAAAGAATTTTTTTCATCAGGAGAAAAATGATTGCAGATATGACAAAGAGTTGTTTCAAATTTCTCGGTTTCTCGGGGGTCTTGATAACCACATTTTTCGCAAGTCATTTTATTTTTGAATAAGTTTAAGTTTATATATTTTTATCTGATTGCATTAAATTATCGATGGGTGATTTTATTTTTTTTAGTTCTTCTGTAGATATGTGAGTATAGATCTGTGTCGTCGAAAGATCTGCGTGGCCCAGCAACTCCTGGATTTTTCTTATGTCTGTGCCATTCTCAAGCAAGTGAGTAGCGAAGCTGTGTCTCAGGGTGTGGGGGTGAACTTCTTTTTTTATGCCGGCTTTTTTAGCTGCTCGGTGAACGATTTTCTGGATATTTCTCGAGGATAATTTTGTATTTGCTCCTGAAAATAAATAAATCTGATTGATGGATTTTTGTTTTTCTGTTTGCTCTCTCAAGTCGTCGAAGAGAAAAGAAGGAATGTTGAAAACCCGGTCTTTGCGTCCTTTGGCTTGGCGGACATAGCCGATTTTTTCTTCAAAATTCAGATCTTGAACTTTTATATTGACTAATTCGGAAACACGAAAGCCGCAGGCATAGAGAAGTGAGAGCATGAGCTTTGATTTTTTTGTGTGAGTTGATTCGAGAAGTTGTTTTGTTTCTGTCTTCGATAAAACCGTAGGAATTCGTTTTTCACGTTTTGGCCGTTTAACACCGACAGTAGGATCTTTTTTTAAAATTATTGTGTGGGCATAGCGAATTGCCGAGAGAAAAACAACAATTGATGAGGAAGATTGATCAGAAAGATTGTCAGCGAGATAAAGTTTTACGTCGTTCTCGTCGATATTTTCAGGAGATTTTTTGGAAAACTCGAGGAGATCTTGATTGGCTTTTACATAATTTCTAATAGTATAATTTGAATTCTTTGCGATTTTTAACTCGGTCTCGAGCTTGCGGAGAAATTCAGGGGTGTTCATCAATATACTCCTTGGGATTTTAATTCTTCCAGTGTCCGAAGAAGTTCGGGTTCGTCGACGGCAACGCGTTTTTGATGGGTTGTAATTTTATCAGGTAAGTCGCAGAGATCGTGATAAAGTTCTGTGGAAAGTGTGTCTGCCATGTAAACCAATCTTGAGCAGCGAGGGACTCCTCGAGTTTTGACAAAATTTTCTACTACGACATCGGAAACAGCGAGCTGGTAAAGTTGGGATTGGATGTATTTTTTCTGTCGGCCAGTGAGTGTTCCGTCGATTCCGATCTTTATTTTATCAACGTCGTCTAGGGAAAAACTGTCGCGATAGGCTCCGATCAAAGAGGGAATTGTAAGCGGAATAACTTGGTGCAAGAACCTTAGAATGTCGTTGTCAAGAATGCAAAATCTGAAATCACGGGTCTCGATGGGATCGCCGAGCCAACCACGCAATGCAAAAGAATCTTTTCTTTTTGGGAATTTTTTAACAATACTGTCTTCCTGATTAAAGGAAAAAGTTGCTGCGATGACGTATCCTTCGCGCTTGCCAGCATGATTTGAATCGTCGAAGCCGACGTAAAGAGTTTTTCCTTTTAATCTATCCTCTCTTTCCATGAAGATTATGCGAACTTCTGGTTTATATAGATTTGGATATGGAGGATATGGAGATAACTGCTTCGGGAGCTGACCAATATGGGACGAGAAAGTTGGCTTCGGATGAATTGAGAAGAGCAGATCTATCTGATTCTGAATTAAGAGAGATTGTCGAGGATGTTTTGATGCAAGAGCCGGAATTTAGGAAATATTATTTTGAAAAACATAATGTGGTGATGGAAAAGGGCCAAAAATTCCGGGCAATCGGGGCCTTTGACTTATTGGCTGAAAGAAATGGAGAGAA
>CAYHOV010000008.1:0-27439 GCA_964358615.1 Candidatus Woesearchaeota archaeon
GTTTAGATTTTATTGATACTAAAAGCAAAAAATTTTGCGACCAAAAAGGAAATTAGAGATTTGCTGTTTGCTAAGCAAATCTCTTTATTATCGATGAATAATCAAGCTAGAAGATTTTTAATTTTATTACCTTTTCGGGGTTAATAAAAAAATTTTATTGCTATTGTCTTATTGGAGCAAATTGCGAGAAAAGGTGACCACTAAATACGAACGAAGTGCAAAAATAGATTTTCATTAATCCCCCTATGGCCCAAGCACAAAATACGAATAATCCACAAACTTCCCGAGTTTTTTAATATCTTCTAGCTTTACAGAATTGATTCTTTTTTCATATAAATAATTTTCATGGGCATCACCAGCAACTTCCTCAAAAATTAGATTTGCCGCGCTTCCTGCAGAATCTTCTGATTCGACTTTTTCATTGCCGATTGCCTGTTCTTTTCCGTCTTTCAATTCTTTCTCACTTATCTCGCTCATTTTTTTTATTTCTTTGACGCAAATATCAATGACATCCTTGACTTTTTCTTTGTCAGTTCCGACATAAACCATCAGATATCCATATTTACTTCCAGCGTCAATTTCAGTCTTGACAGCATAAGCAAGTCCTCTTTTCTCTCGGACTTCTGTAAAAAGTTTACTTGACATTCCCTCTCCGAGGATTGTCGCAAAAACATCCGCAGCATACCGTTCTTTGTCAGAAACCTTCGGAAAATGAATTCCTATTGCCACATTTGCCTGTTGCAAATCATTTCTGGTTTCCTTTTCTTTAATATTCTTAAAAATTATTTTTTCAATTTTAGTTTTCTTCCCTTTTCTAGCAACGCAGAACTTCTCAGCCAATTTGACGACGCTGTCAAAATCATTGTTTCCAACAACCGCAAGTATTGCATTTTCAGGGCAATAAATATCATCATGTTTTTTCAGCAAAAATTCTCTTGTCATCTTCCGTATATTTTCTTCCTTTCCAGCAATACTCATCCCAAATGGTTTTTCATACAAACACTCCTTAAGTCGATTCATTGTCCTGAGTCTCGGATTATCATAATACATCCTTATCTCCTCACAGATGACATTTCCTTCCTTCACAACTTCTTCTTCAGGAAAAATAGGATTGAAAAAAATATCAAAGATCACATCCATGGCCAGATCCAGATGCGGCGACGGTAATTTGACATGATAGGCCGTGACTTCTTCAGAAGTGAACGCATTCAACATACCGCCGACTTTCTCAACTTCTGATGCAATCTGAAAAGTCGTTCTCTTTTTAGTTCCCTTAAAACACAGATGCTCAATAAAATGAGCAATTCCTTTTTCCTCCTCACTCTCATTGACTGCGCCAAATCTGACTCCCAGCATCACCGTCGTAACATCCACGTCGCGCTTTTCATGCAAGATAGTCAATCCGTTTTTGAGTTTTATTTTTTTGAATTCCATATTATTTGATTTTTTTTATACGCATAAAATGTCGATACTCTTCTTCACTTTCAACATCAAAATCTATTTTTATACTTTTCTTAAATCCAGGCATATACAAAACCGCACTTTCTGCTTCTCCGCCCTCAAAATCAATCCGAAATTTATATTTTTTTGCAAGCTTTTTTAATTCTCCAAGTTCTACTCTGCCGATTCTCTTTCCAATCCATTCTTTCCCAAGCCCATCGCAAGAGATCTTAGTCAAAACAACCTCAAAATTATTCCCAAGTAGCTCGTCCCAAATTTTTTCTCCACTAAAGCCTAAAAGCGGAGCAACAAACTCAAGTCCGAGATCATCGCAGATTTTCTTTATTCTATCACCCTGATATTTGCTTGCAATTCCTCCGACGACAATTCCACCTATTTTATCCTTGACTTGAGAGATTAATTTTTCCAAATCTTCCAATTCTTTTTCTTTCTCTCCAACGCTGCTGATGACTATAAGTTCAATTCCCAACTGCTCAGCTTGCATTTCCAAAAATTTTAAATCTGGTTTGTGGAACATAAAACTATCTACATTTTCAGAAAAAACATTTAAGAGGTAATTAATCTTATGCCCTTCCTGCCGACATTTATGCAATGCTAAACACGAATCCTTTCCTCCTGAAAATAAAACAGCTAATTTCATAAAAATCAGATAAAATTAAACTTTAAAAATTATGCCTTCTTCATAAATCTATGACAACCAACGCATCGCCAGAATATGGCCACGCAGAAAAAGCATATAACGAAGCAATAACCCTCGAGGAAAAGCTAACTTGTTTAGAAAAAATGTTAAGCACCATGCCTCAGCATAAATCAGCAGAAGCAATGCGTGCGAATCTAAGAACAAGATATAAAAAACTTCAGGAAAGAATAGAAAAAGGTGCAAAATCCGGCCGCTCAACTCAACAAGGAATTAAAAAAGCAGAGATGCAGGCAATAATCATCGGAATGCCGAACACAGGAAAATCTTCTCTGTTTCAAGCACTGACAAAACAGCAAGCCAAAATTTCACATTTTTCATTTACAACATTCAAACCACAACTAGGAACAATGGAATATGAAGACGTAAAAATTCAGATAATAGATACGCCCCCAATCCCCACAGTAGGTAAAAGCCTCATAAACGTAACAGATACTCTTCTTTTAGTGGCAGACAGCATAGAACAAATAGCTCAATCTCAAGAATTTATTTCAAAAGTCAAGACAAAAGCAAAAACAATAGTCATATTCAACAAAATAGATTTATTGAGTGAACAAGAAAGAAGAAAGATTCAAGCAACACTCAACTCGAGAAAATATAATTTTATTCTGTTCTCTTCCATTACTCACGAAAATCTCCAAGAATTAAAAACTAGGATATTCAAATCATTTCCAATAATGCGAGTATATACTAAGGAGCCAAAAAAACCCGCAACTTTTGAGCCCATGATAATGCGGCCCGAAGCCACTGTCGGGGATGCAGCAGAAAAAATCCTCAAAGGCATGTCCAAGAAAATAAAAAAAGCCCGGATATGGGGCCCCTCGTCAACATTCGGCGGCCAAATCGTCGGCATCGACCATGTCCTAAAAGACAAAGACGTCGTAGAATTTCAAACAGAATAATTTTTTATTGTATCATCAAAAATTACAAAGTAATTTTAGTTCAGATATTTTTCTAAGATAAATTCACACTTCCCGATATAATATCACTTTTCAAATTTTCTCGCAATCATCCTATAGGTCAAAACCAATTTTCCAAAAATAGGGATCCACAAAATCCAACTATCGTCTCTTTTTTCCCTTCTTGCTATAAACAAGAAAAGAATAGAAAGAATAAGATAAATTAAAATAACAATGATAATAGATTCCAAAGTCCGAAAATCATCTAAAATATAATTCTTAACCGCATGGCCGCTCGGCATTCCAGAATAAGACCACAGACCCAAGATTACAAATGCAGAAATTATCAAAAAAATCATGACTCGATTTCCCATGTCTCAATTAGTAATCTAAGATTTATAAATCCAAGCACAATTATCATTATATCTAATTTTTAAAAATAAGATTATGAAAACCTCAAAAATTTTGTTCATCGTCTCACTTATTGGAGTTATTATTCTGCTGATCCTTGTAAAAAATCTTAATCCGCCGATGCTGGAGCAAAACCTTACTGCCCTTGACCTGGGAAAAACCTATTCCATAGAAGGAAAAATACAGAAAATAACCCTAAGCAGCAAAGTCACATCAATAACAATAAAAAACAAAAATTACTCTGAAATAGAAATTTTAGCATTCACAGACCAGATTAATTTAACAAAAAACCAAGATATAATGGTCAAGGGCAGATTAGATTCCTACAACAAGAATAAAACCACGATTATTGCAAATAAAATAGAACTGCTTCAATAATTATTCATCACAAAACCCTTTTTGTGTACCGCACCTTAAAAGGTGCGGTTTGTTCGTCGGGTTTTGGGAGGACAGGAAAAAATCAGCATAACAAACCGCAGTCTAAAGACTGCGGATTTTTTACTGTATTCAAAAAATCATCGTCCTCTTTCCACAATCTTCATAACCTCAAAGAAAACCAATCCCAACGAAGACACAAACAATACCAATAAAAATTCTGCAAAACTCAGAGGAACAAACCCAAAAACTTTTGCTAAAGGCGTATAGATCGCGATCAATTGCAGAACAAAAGCAGTAGCAACAGACCAGACCACAAACTTATTACTCCAAATACCTAACTCAAAAATCGTCTGCTTATCAGACCGGCAAGTAAAAACCAAAAACAATTCAAAAAATACTGAAGCCGTCAGAGCCAGGGTTCTCGCTTTTTCCAGATCTTGTTTATAATTTAAAGCAAAAAGCGCAAAAGTTACAACAGAAGCAATAAATCCTGCGATGAGGATAAACCCAAAAATTTTATCAAGAATTTTTTCTTTCGGATCTCTCGGTTTTCTTCTCATGATATCTTTTTCTTCTTTCTCCACAGTCAACGCCAGCGACGGCAGGCCATCAGTGATAAGGTTCATCCACAAGATAGCGAGAGGCAATAGAGGCAGAGGCATATTAAGGAGCAAAGCCGCAAAAACAATGACTAGTTCGTTGACATTCGCAGCCAGATGAAATTTTACAGACTTCTTGATATTATCATAAACTCTTCGTCCTTCTCTTACTGCCCGGACTATCGAAGAAAAATTATCATCCAATAGAATCATATCAGAGACTTCTCGAGCAACATCTGTTCCCCTGATTCCCATAGCAATTCCAATATCTGCCTCTTTCAAAGCCAGAACATCATTGACACCGTCGCCAGTTACAGCGACGACCTCTCCCTGGGCCCTAAGACTTTTTATCATTTTAAATTTTAACTCAGGAGTGATTCTCGCAAAAATAACACCCCCTTTTACAACGCGATCAAATTCCTCTTCAGAAAGTTTTTCAAGTTCATGAGCTTCAAAGCTCTCACCATTCAGACCGACCATATCTGCAACAGCTCTAGCAGTCAATAGAGAATCTCCAGTGATCATTTTTACTTTCACTCCAGCATTTAAGCAATCCCGGATTGCACCAGCCACTTCTTTCCGAGGGGCATCGATCATTCCCTGAAAACCTAAAAAAATCAGATCATTCTCTGCGAGATCCTGGTTAAATTTTCTTCCTAATTTTTTATAAGCAAAACCCAGAACCCTCAATGCCTGAGAAGCCATTTTTTCATACTCTTCAAAAAGTTTTTGTCTTCTCAGATCATCCAATTTTATCACTTTCCCATTTATCAATTCCTGAGAACATCTTTTCAGAACAACATCTGGCGCACCCTTTACATGACTCACTAAAGAATTATTCTTCCGCACTATTGACATTAATTTTCTCTTCGATGAAAAAGAATATTCAATGATTCTTTTCTCTTTTTCAGTTTCCTCTTTTTTCAGCAATCCTGCATGATCCGCAATAGCGACCAAAGCTTTCTCAGTCGGATCTCCATAAAGTTTAATTCTATCTTCTTTCTCGATCCGGGCATTATTACACAAAATTCCTGTTCTCAATAATTCTCTCAATCCCCCATGTTTCAATGCTTCTATTTTTTTTCCATCTGAAAAAAAGATCCTATTGTTTATCTTGTAATATTTTCCACCACAATAGACTTTCGTTACAGTCATCTCTTCCTCAGTCATCGTGCCGGTTTTATCACTGCAGATCACCGTCGTCCTTCCGAGAGTTTCAGCAGCAGGCAGCCTTCTTATCAATGCATTATGGACTTCCATTCTTCTGATTGCAAACGCTAATGTCAAAGCAATAACCGCGGGCAATCCTTCAGGTATTGAACTTATGGCCAATGCAATTCCCGCCAACAGCATCTCAAATAAATCATTTCCCCGATAAACACCCAATAATGCAGTAATCCCTGCGATCCCTAAGATGACTATTGCTACTTTTTTCGAGAAATCATCAAACTTTTTCTCAAGCGGAGTTTTCTCGACTTTGACAGACTGCACTAAACTTGCTATTTTCCCGAATTCCGTCGACATTCCTGTTGCGACAACAATCGCGCGGCCATTTCCTCTATCGACATTCGTCCCCATAAAAATCATATTTTCCATATCAGCCAACTCAGTGTCGACCTTCAATTTTTCAGATGTCTTTCTTTGCCCAAAACTCTCTCCAGTCAAGACCGCTTCATTCATCTCTAGACTATTTTCATGCAATAATCTACAATCAGCCATGATTTTATCGCCCTCTGAAATAAGCAATATATCCCCAGGAACCAATTCTCGCGAAGATATTTCCTGCATTTTTCCCTCTCTCAAAACCCGGACATTCGGCACTAACATCGCCCTCATCTTGACAATGGCCTTCTCTGCTTTGTACTGCTGCCAAAAACCGATCATAGAATTCAGCAGAACAATAGCCCCGATTACTCCTGCATCGAGATAATGTCCTATGATCAAAGAAAAAGCAGTAGCCAATAATAAAATAATAATAAAAATAGATCCGAATTGAGTTAAAAAAATCTGCCAACCACTTATCCCTGCAATTTGCTTTAATTCATTCTCTCCAAATTTTCTGAGCCGCACTCGGGCCTCATGCTCGCTCAATCCTTCTTCTGAAGAATTTAATTCTTTCAAGACCTCTTTTCTATCCCAGGCCCACCACTCTTCCATATAATTAGATAAAACTACATTTTAATAAAGTTACTGAACATTCAAATCAAAAATATTTGCTCAAATAAATAGACAACTACCACAAAATCTATAAAACTCCTTTCATCGCAATTATAAATGGAAGATAAACTTATTGAGCTCCTGAGATCATTGGGCCTAAGCAAGAATGAAATCGAAGTCTATTTAGACCTGCTCAAAAATAAAGCCTCCACAGCTTACTCTATCGGATCAAGGATCAATCAACATAGGCCCACAGTTTACGAATCCCTAAAAAAGCTGATGCAAAAAGGATTTATCGTCGAGATTCAGGAAGAAAGCAGAAAATTATATCAGACAAAAGAATATACAGCCATAGAAGAATATCTGAAACAAAAACAAGTAGAATTGCAGCAGATAACACCATATCTCAAAAATATTTCAAACACGACAATGCCAACCGGAGCAATATCTGTCTCCTATGGTTTAACGAGGCTGAGAACTATTATTTCAAATATTTTAGAACCAAACCAAGAAATACTTATCTGGATACTCCCAAAAAACGTTGACGAGATTCTCGGAGATTGGTTCCTGAAAGAAATAAATGAAAAAATAATAAAAAGTAAAATTCCAACAAAAATAATTTATTCAAAAAATTTTGATACTATGAAAGAAATATCCAAAAACCCCTCGGCTGAAAAAAAATACATCAACGAAGAAACAAACATATTCACAATAGTCTATAAAGATATCGTATTTCTGATTGTTCTTGCAAATCCCATAACAGTCATAGAATTAAAGAATATAGATATTGCCGAAGGTTTCAAATCGCGATTTAGGACATTCTGGGAAAAATCTGAAAAAGATAAAGATTAGTAGTAATAAAAAAACTACGTTTATTTATATAATTCTCTTGTATCTAAAAATAAGGAGGTAAAAAAATGTCTGAGAATGAACAAACGGTTGAAGAAATAAAAAAGAAAGAAGAAGTTAAAAAAGAATCTTCAATTGAAGAAAATAAAAATGAAGAAACAAAAGAGGAAAGTTCAAAAAAAGAAGAAAAGTCCGAACAAGAAAAAGAAGAAATAAAATAATTGATTTAAATTATTTATTTTTTAAAATTTTATATTTTTGAGATACTATGGCCAATAATCTATTCTTGAGTAATGTAAGTTTTTTCCTAGGGATAATTGGCATAATAGTTGCCACTATTCCTCTTTGGGGCCAGAGTAATATGTTCTACAGTGGAATAATGCCAATATTAGTCGGCACTATTGGATTTATAATCTCGCTTAGAATAAAAAAAGAATTAAACGACGATATTGTTAAGGCGGGGTTGATCATTAATCCTATTTCTATCATTTTAGGCCTAGGCCAACTTATATTGTATTTTTTATGATAAATGCTCCTGGTAAAATTTTTACTCTAAGATTTATGGAAGAAAAAACAAAATCAAGGAAAAGCCAAAAAGAAGAAAATGAAAATTTTGATTTTAAAGAAAGATTAAGGGAATATAATCGATTAATCGAATCTTCAGATAGCGACGCCAAGTATTAGTAAGAATATTATAAAATTTTATAAATTCATATCTACTATTTCTTGCCGAGAACCTCATTATATAAATTGATAGTCTTGCTAGCGATAACGGACCAATCAAAAGCTTTTGCTCTTTCCAAAGATTTTTGCCCTAAATGTTTTCTCAACTTCTGCGACTTGAGCAATTCTAAAACTTTTTTTGATATCTGCCTCGAATCCGGCTCAACAAGAAAACCCGTATCGCCCACAACCTCGGGAATCCCGCCGACATTTGTCGCAACAACAGCATGCCCGCTCGCCATTCCCTCGAGAATGCAAAGGCCGAATGTCTCATAAAAAGAGGGTTGCACATAAATACTCGCCTGCTTGTACAATTTAGAGATCTCTGACGGCATCATTGGAGAATCATACCAGACAAACCTCTCTGGAAATTTTTTCCTTAGTTCAATAAACTGATTTTGTACATTCTGCAAACCTGGCAGAGGAGTTTTTGCGCATACTAAGAGATATTTATAGCGAGAATCCGAACTAAGGACATCTGAAATTATTTTAGGTAACAATTCAACGCCTTTTTCTTTGCTAAACCGATTAACTGAAATAACTGTTTAAGGAGATTCTTTTATAGGAGTAAATAATTTTAAATCAACCCCATTTGGGATGACTACTGTCTTTTTTCCAGATTTCTTGAAAAGTTTCAAAACTTCCTGCCTCGCACTTTCGGAAACAGCAATCAATTTATCTGCATCAACAAGTGTGTCTTCTATCCAAGAAGTGACTCTGAATAATTCCTTTTCTTCCTCAGTCATCGACGCTAATCTGTTGTGCTCTAAAGCATGAACCGTATGCACCCAGGGAATGTGGTAAAGATATTTTAGCATAAATGCCGAGCTCGTCAGCCAGCCATGAGTATGGATAATATCAAAAGGTTTCTTTGAATGCTCGTAAACAAATTCATTCAAGACTTTGTTTTCAAATATTGCGTATCTGACTCTCTTCTCGATTACTGGATTTTCAAGTTCAAACCTAAAATCTGCATTAATGATATGAATTTTTATATTTCCCTTGCCAAGAGGAACACTTACTTTAGAATCTTTCTCACCATAAGTAAAAACATGCACTTCACAGCCCTGTTTCGCAAGATGCTTGACCAGATTGTAAACATGAATTCCGACTCCGCTTGTCGAGGGTTTTTGATAGGGATAGTAATAACTAATGATTCCGACCCTCAATGGCCTTTCAAAAAAAGAATGAAAAAGTTTTAAAACACTGTTAAACATCAATCTTATAGGGTAAAAGAGTATAAAAATTTTGTCATGGATTTTTCAGCAGATACAAATATTCTTCTCATAGGAAAGGTATTATTGATTGCGGTACTCGGAGTTCTAGTAGCCTATGTCTGCAAAAATCTTCTAAGAATAGGCATGGATAAATTTATTCTAAAAAAAATATTCAGGCGCGACTTAAACACTTATGAAACAAGCTTGACAATAACAAAAATTTTTACAGAAATCCTCCAGTGGATAATGATATTATTAGTAGCAGATTATGCCCTTTCTCTCCTCGACTTTGATATTATTTCTCAAGCCTTCTCGTTTATAATCGGAAAAATTCCCCAAGGAATAATCTTTCTCGCAATAGTCTCGGTAGGGATTCTTGCAGCAAAAATGTCTTCCTCTTTCATCAACCAAAAAGATCTCGACAAAAAACAGGAAATTGGTTCTATCGTCGAAATAATAATAATCACCGCCTTTCTTCTAAGTGCCCTCGAATATGTCGGAGTAAAAGCGACAGCCCTGGTAGAATTGTATAAAGTTATCTTGTATATTATCGGAGTAATTATTGTTTTATTGGTCATCAAACCCGAGATTTTTGAAAAGTCAAAAAAATTCAAGAAATAAAAATTAAGTCAATTTAAAAGGTTATAATGCTCACGCTCTTCAAATTCAAATATCCAAAAATTGCCATCCTAATAGCAACAATTCTCCTCGCTTATTTCATCTTCCATAATCCTGCTACTCAAGATTTTGTTCAACATTTAGATTCTTTCAGTTACCTAGGGATATTCTTTGCAGGCCTCCTATTCTCCTTCGGATTCACAACCCCTCTCGCAGTCGGATTCTTTCTCACAGTCCAGCCGCAGAATATTTTTGTAGCTGCAATTGTCGGAGGTTTCGGCGCTCTCCTCGCTGATTTGACAATTTTCAAGATAATTCGCTTCTCTTTTATAGATGAGTTCAATCAGATAAAAAAATCTCAGTTTGCAAAAGGCTTTCAAAATATCATGGAAAAATCCCTGCCTCAAAAAATAAAACTCTACCTATTCTATGCAATAGCAGGGATTATTATTGCCTCCCCTCTTCCCGACGAAGTCGGCGTGACAATGCTCGCCGGAATCACAAAAATTAATATTCAAACCTTGGCCTTGATAAGTTTTGCTTGTAACACTCTCGGCATTCTACTAATTTTACTGATTTAAAAGAAAACTATTACTATTTGGCCTCGTCAGCCCCATTCCACAGTTCATAAAAAATATTTTTCAGATTTTCATTCAATCTCTCATTCTCAATAAAAAATATTCCTCCAAATTGCGTCGGATCCTGCTGGACAAGCTTGATCATGACCTTATCATTATCGACGATATCACACCTCGCAAAATCCGTATCAATTCTTCTGGTCTGAAAATTATCCTTATATTCTTTATTTAATTTCTTGATATTCTTCGGCAATTCAATATTTTTCGGATAGATCGCTTTAAAGACAACTCCTCGTCGAATAGCTTCTAAAATCGCTCGCTCCCAGATGCTTTTACTTTCTCGATTAGATTTAGGTTTATGATGAATATTCAAAATCTGTAAAACCTCGCTCTTAGATTCTTCAAAACTTCTCAGCTGGATTTTTCTGTTTTCTTCTGCATTCACCCCAATCTGAAAAAATTTTGTCTCCTTGTCTTTAGATAGATCAATCCTACTAGCCAAATTTTTTAGTTTTTCAACAATCTCTATTTCTTTTCTCTTTTTATCATCAATCAGTCTAGAAATTATCTCCGACGCATTTTCCACATAGATTAACTTTGGCCGAGTGTTAGTTTCCCGGACTAGATCTTTTTCTTTTAATCTCTTGACAACAGAATAAATTTTTCCAAAAGGAATTTTCGATTTATTGCTCAATTGCCGAAGGTTCAATCTTTCAGATAGCAAAACTGCAAGTGCCTTGCTCTCATAATATTCCAATCCAAGTTCTTTCAATTCCTGCTCCATTTTAACTCCGAGATGGTGTGAAAAGTGCTGAATTCTTTATAAATATTTCCAGGATTTAGTATATATGATTAAATCACAATCTCTAAGAATTTATCAAAAATGAAAAAAGAAACATTAAGAAAAGTTAAAGGAATAAGAAAAATAGGAGATGAATTTTTTGTTCCAGAAGAAACAGAACCCGTTACAGACGAAAGAGCGGTTCCTATTTATTTAGCAATAACTCGCAGAAAAATAGTATATCCAGATTCACCAGTGATCGGAGGATTCGAATACGGAGAACCTGCTAATTCTATTCATGGCCCATTTTTTTCAGAACAAGAGGCTAATGCAAAAATCCAAGCCGAATCAAAACAGACAGATCATTCTCACTATTATTTTACATCTAAGGTTACGACAACATTATTGAAACCCGAACAAATACTCGACGACAATCTGCCAAAATTATTCAGATATTATAAAAATAAATTTTGTCTTTCTTTTGGAGAAAGAGAATATCTTAGTGAGGCTCTTCGCAGATCTCCATTAGCGATTACTCCTGAAAAACTAGCTAATTTTTCTCAGATCTTAGAAAAAAGATTCAGAGAATGTGCAAAAGAATTAAAAGAAGTAGACGGAAAACTAGTCGCAATCATTGAACACGAAAGAATTTTTTTTGCAGAGATGACTCCGACTGCAGAAGGATTTCCCTGGTTTATCTATGAATGTTTTTCAGAAAAACCAACACCTGAAAGTTTTTTAGCAGAGTTAAGCCATTGTCAAATAGATCCTCATGCAGATCCAACTGCAAGATCTCCTGTTTCCCCATCCTACCAATACGCCTCATTCTCTCCTGTTGAATTTTCTCTTAAATACAATTCGATCGACGATCTAATTAAATCAAATGGACTAATACATTAAAATGGACCAAAATTTATCGACGGAAGATGAAGAAATTTTTCTTTATGTAGATAGAAGTCCAGAAAGTAGGCTCGCTCAAAGATATTTAGAAGAAAACGGCGTTAATCCTCAAGTCCAAGTATGCAGAGATGTTTTTCCAGCATTTATATTTCACGCAACCAGTCCCGTATTTCAAAATTCATTTAAAGAACCTTTAATCCCTAGTTTAATTGATCGCGATAGGTCTAAGAGTCCTCTTATGTTTAGCTACGTTTCTTTTTCAGGAGTAAAATCTTTTCTAAGGGGGAAAATCCGAGCACCGGGGGGAAAAGGCAAATTTTATTGGAGAGATATAAAAACATTTTATCCTCGTCGAGATTTGGGAGAAAATGGAAAATCTGGGAAAAAAGAAAAACTTGTTACGTGTTTTGACAGAGATCAGCAAAGAATTTTTGAGGGGCCGATTGACTGCGCCCCATTCACCTTCGCAGGCATATTAGATTCTCATGATTTCAAAGACTGGTATGAAGTAAGTTGCTGGTCTGTAGGGAATCTAGAAGAAATTGCCAAGAAACAAAGCAGAACAGGCCCGATATTCGACGATAAAACAAAAACCGTTTTATTTCCAGATGAAATAGAAATGCTAAGACACGGTAAAAATATTGTTACCGTAGATTCTCGCTCGAATTATCATGTGACCTTTGAAGCATATTTTAGTGATAATGGGCAACTATTCGGAGTATATGCTGATATGGTTGATTAAAAAATGGCCGAACAAACTAGAAAAATTTATTATGTGCTGTATTTAAGTGGACAATCCTATGATTTTGAGTTAGAAGATCTTGCCCGGAAAATCCAGAAAAAAGGTATTGATGATCTCGATATTCTTGATTCAGACGATACTGCATTAGGAATTAATGGTCATGAACTCAAAGGTTACAATCGAGTTAAACAAGAATTAGAAATGTTAGCTCGAAAACAAAGAATCGAAGACGGCTTTCCGATGATATAATTTTCCATCACAACAATCCCTAAAAACCCCAAATTACAAAAAAATAAATGTTCCTAGAAATCCTCCTCGCAATCTCCATCGGAATTCTCGCCGGAGTTTTCACAGGCCTACTTCCAGGCATCCACACAAATCTAGTTTCAGTTTTTCTTGTCTCGTTTTCACCGTTGCTGCTGGGCTATTTTACTCCAATATCTCTAGCAATACTTATCGTTGCGATGACCATAGCGAATAATTATATTGATTTTATTCCTGCAATCTATCTCGGAGCTCCTGATGAAGATACTGCTCTTTCAGCGCAGCCAGGCCACTCAATGCTTCTCAAAGGCCAAGGCCACAAGGCAGTCCTTCTATCTCTTTTAGGAAGCACTCTTGCTCTTCCACTTGTTCTTATTTTCACTCCAATTCTTATTTTTACTCTTCCAAAAATATATCCATTTGCAGAAAGGATGATGGCCTGGATTCTCATCTGGATTTGTATACTTTTAATAGCAAAAGAAAAATTCAGAACACAAGCACTGATAATTTTTATTCTCTCTGGATTTCTTGGAATAGCCTCGCTAAACTCAAATATAAGCCAACCGCTTCTTCCGTTGCTGACAGGTCTCTTTGGAGCATCTGCACTTATTCAATCAATCTCACAAAAAGTCCAGATCCCGCAACAAGAAATTTCCAAACTTGAAATAAAAAAATCCGAACTGATAAAACCTTCCATATCCGCAGTATTGATTGCGCCATTTTGTTCTTTTCTTCCAGGCATGGGTTCAAGCCAGGCAGCGATAATCGGCTCAAGCATATTTCGCGAGATTTCCCGAGAGCAATTCTTGATTTTAGTCGGCTCTGTGAACACAATAATAAATTCTCTCGCATTCGTTGTTCTCTACACCATTGGCAAATCAAGAACAGGCTCAGCAGTAGCAGTCCAGAATATTCTTCAACTATCTGTTGAAAATTTAGTTTACATAACTGCAATAATAATGATTACTGCAATAATCTCAATTTTTCTAGCGATGGTCATCTCAAAAATTTTCGCAAAAAATATAGATAAAATAAATTATTCAAAAATTTCCATAGCAATTTTAATATTTTTAACAGTAGTGATCTTTTACTTCACAGGCCCAATAGGATTTTTGATCTTCGCAGTATCGACAATCCTCGGCATAACATGCTCTCTCCTCGAAGTCAGAAAAGGTTTTCTTATGGGCTCGCTTCTCATTCCAACAATTTTATTCTATGCCCCTATTTAGCAAAATAGGACAGATAAAGAATTCTGCGATTTGCCGAACAAAATGAGACTTGTAAGTTTAAGTTCTCTGTATTTACCATTTTAAAAATATAAAAGAAAAATTTACTCACGCAACCGCCACGGCCTTCTCACACTCTCGTTGATAATAATCATTGGGTATTCCTGCGCAGACCTTTGAGTCTTTTACCTCGACAGCCACAAGTTTATAGCACTCGCCCAGATAGTACAAAGCACCAGTTCCGATTTTACTGCAGACATTCTCATCTTTTCTAGCAACAGCAATATCAATATAACAATTCCATTTTGTTACATCAATTTTTATGTTATCACAAATAGTATAATCGCTTTTTTCCGAAGCCACCATAGAATAACAATCATTCTTCCTATCCTTGTCACTGATAGGTTCACAAAAACTCGCGCTTTTATTTTCTTGGGCCCAACAAAAATTTCTCCCATCATCTGTTCCGATTTTCCCGCAATTCGATTCTTTTATCGATGCCGGGTTATTATTACCGCTAATAGCATTTTTTATTGGTTTATATCCAAAATAGATCAGTACTAAAAAGACCACAAGTATGACAATCAAAACAAGAAATACCAGCCTCTTCCCAGAGTCTTCTCTCGCCATCTATTTAAGAAAGATTAAAACTTTATAAATTTTCCTAATTCTCAAATTTTCTAGAAGCATCAAACAAAGCCAGACTTTCTAAAAGCAGCATAAAAAGAGTAAAAACATAAAACAAAATATTTATTCCAAAGGATAATCTTGGATACTGAAAAGCAAGCCCCACAATGCTTAACATCAAGATTAATGTATACGTCGGATCAATCAAAATCCTTATTAAAAAATATATCCCGAGAACAATCAAAACTCCAAAAACAATCAGATTCAAGATTCCTGAGATTTTTGCGTATTTTACTTTATCTCCGACTTTTATCAATCCCACAGAAAAACAAATTAAAAGAACAAAATCAATAAGGACACTGATTAATAACAAATAAAATTGCCATCCGAGGCTCGGCGCTGCGCCAAGATTATCTGCTCCGAGAAGATCTATCGGATTAGAATTTGTGGGGGTGTCCGTGTCTGCGATTATAGTATCTGCAGCAGGAGGAACATAGACTCCTTCGTAATCACAACTTCCGATACGCTGACCGCACATCCAGATATAATTTGAATCAACATTAGTGCAAGTGCACAACTCCCGGCTATCATCTCTGCAAACTTCAGCCCCTTCATTTGTAGCACTGCATTCCGGCTCCTGGCCAGTTATCACTCCCCCAGTGATTCCTGCTCTGCCAGCCTCGGAAAAAACCTGCACTCCAGGAAGAGTATTTTGGACATTATTGCCTGTTGCTACAGCATAGATAATAAATCCTACAGCCAAACCATAGAAAATGAGTATAATCAAAGAAGATATTGACAACAACCGGGTTTCAGTATGGTCTCCCATTTTCTTGAACCCAAAAATAAAGAAAAAAGTCAGGATTATTACCGAACCCACCATAATTAATGAGAAAATCTGATACCATGAGAATTTAGCAAAACCAATAATCGGAAAAACCACAAGAATAATTAGGAAAAATAAAAAAACAATGCCGATCCAACCAGCGATCTTCATCCATTTTATTCCGGATTTATGCGGCACAGATTCACTCGAAGGATTTGGAGTAGGCGAAGAAGATTGAACAACAAAAGCCTTTATCGCCTCGACAACATGACCAGGATTATTTCCCTGTTTCACTAGTTCAGAGTAGATTTCATTAGAATTAAGCCCTTTCTCCCATAGAGCTTTGATACTTTCAGATAGTTTAGGATCAAAAGTTCTAAATGCTCGGATTTCTTCCGATGATTTTATATCTACCATCTTTTTATATTTAATAGTATCCTTATTTATAAAACTTCCCTAGTAAAGAATATAAACCAAAAAAACCTGTTAAAAATATGATTATTACCACTACTTCCGAAGTGCCTGGAAAAAAGATAAAAAAGATTTTAGGCATAGTAAAAGGCAATACAATTCGCGCCCGCCATCTTGGCATCGATATTCTCGCAGCTCTCAAAAATCTGATAGGTGGAGAAATAAAAAGTTATACAGAGATGATAACCCAGGCCCGTGAAGAAGCTCTATCGCGGATGATCCAAGAAGCCAAGACCCTCGGCGCAGACGCAGTCGTCAACGTCAAATTTACCTCAAGCCAAGTAATGCAAAATTCTGCCGAGATTCTCGCCTACGGCACTGCAGTAAAACTGTAATACTCAAAAATTTCAGATCCCTCTCGTAGTACTAAAATTTCTAAAAAAACCGAGACAATAAAAAATAAAGACAGGATAAATTCTAGAATAAAGACAGAATATGCAAGAAAACTAGAAAAGCTCAAAATAAAATAAGCAAGCATAAAAAAGAAAATAAGCAAAAGAATACTGAAGATAATATCCAAAATTCCCGCAAGCTCTGCAAATTTTATTTTTTTGCGGATTCTTATCAAACTTATCGAGAACAATATTCTCATTATGATGAGGACAAAGGGGATTACAAAAAAAAGAATGATTAAAACTTTCTGTTTTACAGTCATTGCTCCGCCAAACAAGCCAGAATTCTGCGCAAGATAATCACATTTGCCAGGCTCTTCAGTTACGCAATCCTTAGAATAATTTCCATTCTGTCCATTGCAAGTGCAATAATAATAATTTTCTTCACACCAGCTCTTCCCGACAGTATCTGAAAAACATCTGAAATTACAGCTCCAGGAAAAACTACCATTGATATATTTACAAGTGCATATCTGATCGCCCTCTTCTCTCAGACCGTACAGATCTGCGTCAGAAGAACAGTCCGCAATGTCGCCGATAGCATTTCCAGTTATGATTGTCTTGCTTCCAAAATTAATATTATATGCTAAAAAAATACCAAAGACAATCAAACCAAAAAATAAAAGAGCGATCATCGCCAGTGCCGAGGACTTCAACAGCCGAGATTCAGTATAATCTCCAAGTCTAGAAAAACCATAATAAAAAATACTGATTACTGAAAAAATAAAAAAAAGTGCAATAAAACCTAAAAATCCTCGGAAAAAATTATAATTAAAGTCCACAAAAAAACTAGCAACATAAGGAACAATAGAAAAAAATAAAATAATAAAACCAATATAACTCGAGACCTGCAACCAATTGATTTCTTTTTTCCTTGTGTCCTCGATTTTTTTAGTTTTAGAACTCAACAAAAAAAGATTATAGGCCTCTCGGATATCAGATTCTGAAAAATTCTGCCTTACTAACGCATTCTTTAACTGTTCATAGGAAAAATCTCTCGCTATCCCGATTTCAAAATAAGCCGTAAGTTTCTCATTCACCATCTTTCTATTAAAAAATAAACAAGTTTAATTATAAAAGGTTTTTGATATTCTCAAAATTGCCTAATTAGAACCATTTCTGCAATTCTACTTGCTTATCAAACTCTTTCCCGAAAATACTTTCAATATATACCTTTGTCAATTCTAACCCTTGCTTTGTATAAGCCGGAATTTTAAAATTATTTGCCAAATCCAAGGCCGGTTCAAGATATTTTTTTATTGAGCCTTCTGAAATAGTAAAAATTATTTTACCTTCACATTTTGTGCAAACTCCGACCATGGGTGGCCTCCTGAACTTTTCATTGCATTTTACACACCTGAATTCTTGCTGAGAGAATTTTCTCAGATTACCGCGGATATCTCGGATAAAATGTCTCTCAATGATCAACCGAGCAACATCAGCAGCATCAACAGCTCTTATTTTTTTGACCAGGTCCATCTGATGTTCGACTTTATCTTTCATCGTAGGCAGAGTCTTATAGGAAGAATTAATAACTCCGTCGTTAAAATTAGAGCTATCATGACTAAAACCAATATTTGAAAATGGGTCTGTGTTATTTTTCAATCGCGTCTTGACTGTTTCAATTTTAGCCTCGCTAGAATGTTTCCTCTGTTCAGCCAACTCATAGACTTGCAAAGGATAACCATTGCACATTTCTAAATCAAGAATCTGGTCATCAACTTCTCCTGCACTGATTTTAGAATTTAATACTAGTGGCGCATCCTGAGTTCCTCCTCGGTGAGAAGGCAAAAACTTTCTCGAAAAATTTATCAGGACATCAAGCAGCATCATAATCGCAGCCTCGTCACCATCACAATCTCGCCTCATTGCAGCATGCATATAAGGAGAAGCGGTCAACCCCTGGGTTTTACAAAATCCTACAATCCGGCCAATAACTCCTGCACAATTATGTGGCGCCATGCAAACAACCAAATGCCCCACAAGATCTTCTCTTTTTTTAAGATTATAATACCGCGGCAATTTGTAAAATTTCTCAAGAAGATCATCTAAAAATTTTGTGATGCTGAAAAAAACATCGTCTCCTCTTTCGTCATTTGTTTCAGGACAGCTCGGAAGAAGTATATCATGGGGTTTTAATTCTAGAATTTGTTGATCATTCTCGAGGGGCTTCCCATGAATATCTTCAATATAATCCAATTCTTTTAATTTTTCAATTCCCACTCCGATCTCACAGGCCTTAAAATGAGTTATTGGCAATTCAGTAGCGTCGTATCTTATGGTTCCATCTTTATTGACGCACAGATTATGCTTTGCTCTCAAAACCCCTTTTTCAATTTTCTCGATTCTATGGTCGCTGCTGCTAGTTCCTCGGACCCCTTTTATAAGTTCAGGGATCTCATGTTTTTGAAGTCCAAGATTTTTAATTGCACAATCAAAATAATGTTTGCTCTCGATTCTTCGATTAGAATATTTTCTCGACCCTTTATGTTCTTCGCACATCTTGTCAGAAATTTTGTCACAATCACGACAATAAAATCTATTTTCACATTGAGTCCCGCACTTTTCACAAAGATTAAATATTGTCTCGACCTTGCAATTTGCACAATAATACAGGGGAAAATCTGCTTTAATATAGCCCTCTTTTACAGCTTCATTTACACTTCTGAATCTTCCCCCCTGCTCACCAATAGGAAACAAAACATTTGGGCTTCCAGTCAACTTTCTAAGTTTTGCTTTCTCAGGCCTACCCATCCTTGTGCCAATAAAATCTCCTGCCTTATCTTTTATTTTATATTTCGAGATAGAGTTTATTATCTCCAAAACATCAGTCTTATCTTTTTGTTCTAAAACAATTTTTGCTATTTGTTCTTTTAGATTACCATTTACCTCAATCCCAAGATTTGCTAATAATGCCTGGGCTTCTTCAACAATGACATTGTCAAAAACAACATCATGTTCAATCCCCAAAATCTCCAAAGCTCTTTTTGCTTCTTTGAATTTATCCCGCACAGATTTATGATACGGCAATATCAACGCATCTTTTTTTTCAGATCTCCATCCCGCATTCTGCAACCAATCCAACAACCAAAAAAAATCCTCTTTGCTTATCTGGTTCCAGAAAAAAATATGCCTCGGATGAAGAGGCACAGAATATTTATCAGAGAGTTCCATTGCTCTTTCTATGCTTATCTCACGAATATTTTCTTCAAACTTCTCGCCAGTGATCTCTAATTTTTTCCCAAGTTCCAGACTCCACCACTCTTCAACATAACCTGGTTTTAGCAATTCATAATTTCTGTTCATGACATCGCCGAGGGGAAAAAGAATATCTCCAAAATACAGAATTTGTTCGATGTCTTTGTATAATCTTTTTGATTCTTCGTAGGTCAAGACTCGTTTGACAGAACCGTCTTTTAATTTTACAATCGGCCCATCGATGCTATCGCAGACAGTTACAACACATCCTTTTGTAGGCTTCTCTATTTTCAATTGCGTGCCTGTAGACAAAAAATCATTTGAGATACCCATAGTGGCTGGGTGAATTGAAGCAGCCGAAAATCCATTTACTCTGCTTCGGCCATATCTAAATCTAAAACCCCCACTTCTCGACGGATGGCCAAAAACAGGCCTGCCTGCAACAAGATCCTTGATATAGGTGGGGGACATATCTGTTGTTCCCTTTTCTCTTTTCTTATGCAGAATAATATATTGATCTAAAAAATCCCAGCCAGTAGATTTAATTCCTTTTTCTTTTATGCCTTTCAACAATCTCAATCCTTTTGCAGCTTTTTGTGCAAGCCCTTCCGAAAAAATCAAACACATTCCACCACGAATAAAATTAGATTCCACTCTCGGCAAATCTTTGTAATTTGAGACTTCTCTTTTTTCAGTGGGTTCTCCTGAAATTTGTATCGGAAGATTTTTGGCCAAAAATTCAATCTCTTCTTCCGTCGGTAGATACTGCAGATTTGAGACCCTTTCATGATAATCATAGTTCTCGGTAATATATCTCTTCACTTCTTTTTCATCCGGATCATATTTTGCATAGCCAAACAATTCCCGCAAATAATCAATCAACATCAGAACAACACAACTTGCCGTCGTTCCTGCGCTTCGGATAGGCCCTGAAAAATAGGCAATAAAATATTCTCCCCCATTTCTTGTTTTGCCAATTTTTATTTCAGTAAATCCTTCTATAGGGCTGCTTACAACACCAAGAGTATTATAGGCAAAACCAACTCGAACTCCGGCGTCAATAGCTTCAAGCAAAGACCGAAACTTACAAAATTTCTCCTTAGCAATTTCTTCTGCAATTTTAAAAGAAACCCCAATATCAAGTCTACCATATTCTTTTTCAAGTTCAAGAATTCTCTCGGTGACTTTATGATCAAGCTGAGGATAGACCGTCGATATCAACCCGACACATTTTTCAGCAAGAGACATGGCCAAAGGAATCTCAACTTTGATTTCCGGGTCTAACCCTTTTTTTCTGGCTTCCTCTGCAAGGGCATATTCATGCCTTACTCCTTTTACAAGTTTGTCAAAATATTGTTCAGTGTTCATGTTAATTTTGAGATTTCCCTCCAGACCTCATACCAATCATTTACTCTCTTCGGATTTCCATTGAGGACTACTTCTCGATTCCAGGGTTGAGTATAAAGAAGTCCCACAACTCCCGACTTAGCGCACTCCAACAAAAAATCCATACTATCATCGACCATTACCTTTGCTCCTAAATCAGAACAAATTTCAAGTTTACTTTTTCCCTGCCCCTTATGAAAATCTCCAGAATAATGCAGATCCTGCTCACGACCCAAAGCTCTTTTGAGTTGTTCCTGTGTCTGTGCTCTTGTCCAGATCGGCCTCGCAGTTATAAAAGAAACATCATGCAATCGGGATAATTCAAAAATAACTTCGCCAGCAGCCTTGAGGAGAGGCATTGAATAAGCTTCGGGTGATCTAAAAAAATCATTCACAATACTGACGCTATCTTCCCTATCCTTCCCGATTCCATTCTCCCAAAATTTGTAGGTTTTTATATCAGAAGGTTTTTTTGATTCTCCAAATCTTTTATTATAATAATTTAGAAAATATCCAAGAAAATCAAAAGTAACTTCATCCAGATCAATTCCTATTTTCATTTTTTATTACCTCCAAAACTTCTTTCCATCCATTAACACGAATAATATTTTCGCCTTCTACGCCCTGATTCCAAGGTTTATCGAAGAGAAGTACTTTTATCCCAATTTTTGAACAATCTCTAGCATATTTTTCATGGTCATCGATAAGAATCTTAATATGATTTTCCTTGCAAACATCTGCCTTACTTTTTCTTCCTCCCCAAAAATCTCCTGAATGTAAAATTTTTAGTTCAACAAAAGGAAAATGCTTCAAAATCCATTCTTTTGTTTTTTGTTCTGCACTGGTGTGCCGCGACGTGACCACAAATAGTTCATTATCTTTCGATAATTCTCTTACTGCATCAACAGCGCCGGGAATCGGTTGGATACTGGAAAAAAGTTCTGATTTTTTATACTCTCTATCAATATCCTCTGCTTCTTCTCGCGAGATCCCCCAAGTTTCCCACCAATTATAACTTTTATAATCTTTTTCAGAATATTTTTTTCCTTTTTTTAGATAATAAAACTCGTTTAATTTTTCCATATGATTCGCAAGCACCTCATCAATATCAATCCCTATTTTCATTTCTTTACCTCCAAAACATTTTCTTTTTCTTGCTTGATCTCAATCTTTTCTCCCTCGAGAGAAACGTGCTCAGATTCATTATCTCCAAAATCCAAAATTTTTATTTCTCGGGTCATCATATTGAACAATGGGACCTTGCACGGATCAGGATGATTCCCAACTTTTTCTTCAAACGGAGTGACTGACTGCCAGCACGAACTTGCAATAAGCAAAATATTATTATAACTCGAGACCTCGGGCCTATGCAGATCTCCCGTAGCAAAAATATCGGGGATCTGCTGTATCATCAATGGATCTTCTTTTTCATTAGGAATATAAACCACAGACCCATGCGTCGGCGCCAGATGTCTTCTTTTCAAAAGTTCTTGCGCAACTTTTGTAGGGGTATCGTGGCCAGAATTCAATCTTAAATCTTCAATCTCGCCAATAACTCCGTGCATGCTTGCGCCATGATACATTAATACCTTAAAAATATCGATCTGTACCAAAGCAGGATTAGGTGCAAGAGTTAAATTGTGAATCTTATGAAGTTCGGGGGCAAACTCTTCGTCAACAATCGGCTGAGGCTCTGCAACCCTCACCGCATCGTGCTGGCCAGGTGATAAAATAATTTTAATATCCCTCCTTATCAACTTCAGATATTCTGCTAATTTTTTATACTGTTCTTTTATATCTTTAATTTTTAATAGAGTTTCCTGATCAGGGAAAACCCCTACACCATCAATACAATCACCAGTTAAGAATAAATATTTAACTTTTTTTGCGATTTCCCTCTGTTTTTCATCACCTTCCTCGCCATTTAACCATTTTATAAATTTCAAAAAATTATCTTCTAAAAACATCTTGCTTCCGACGTGTACATCCGAAGAAAAAGCAATCCACCCTTCTTCCTTGCTTTTTTTCTTCTCAACAATAGCAGCGTCAGGAAAAGTGAGATCATTACAAAATAAAATCTCCTTGTTTCCAGAGACATTAAATGCTACAATATCGTCAAGCAATAGGTCTTTGGCCTTGAGATATAAATCTTTTTTATTAGCATTGATTAAAACCTTGACTTTTCCAGTAGGATCTTCCACCGTTAAAATAAGATTTTTATTTTTAGTAATATTTTTATCAAAAACACAAGCAATAATAGAACAGGCTTCTTTTTTTTCACCGATTCTCCTTATCGCCGTTAAATTTTCCAGATTTCTTTCTTGTAAAATATTTTTTATTTGACCATACCTAGCACGAAAATGTTTAACAAAATCTTCTACTACTATTTTTTTTGGGATTAGAACAGGGGAGTAAAGTAATTTTACTTTTCCCGAATACCCCTCAATCTTCTGTTCTTCAGCCTCACTGATTTCAACTTTTATATATCCCAAATTAACAAAAAACTTTTCAATGATTGTCTTATTTTTACCTGCATATAAAATATTTCTGATTCTCTCAAAGTTTTTTGAGAGCAATGTTTTTGTTATAACTCTTTCAGGAATTTTTAGATTACCAATACTATCAATTATATCCTTAGCACTTGCTTCATCAAGGCCAGAAACTAATCCTAATAATTCTTTATCTAACAAAAAGCCTTTTTCTAAACAGCTTTTTAATATTGTTTTTTGTGTTTCCATTTTTCTCAAGCTCCAAAACAACCTCCGAAGAGTTAATTGTGTTTTAGTGAGTTTAATTGATTATAGACCTAAACCTTCAACTAAGATCGCCTCCACTTTTTCAAATAAATTTTGAGACACCGCAAGTTTTATTTCCTTGGTCCTACCATGTCTTCCTTTTGAAATAACATTAGCATTTATTATACCAGTCATATCCAAATCTGCGATTAAATCAGAAACCCGTCGCTGTGTTAAAATTTCTGTTTTAGTTTTAGTACACAATTCTTGATAAACATTATAAACATCTCCTGTAAAAAATTGACCATCATCCTGTTTTTTTGCCTGTTTTTGGAGATACAAAATAGAATATAGTACAAGTTGAGATTGTTTTGGGGCAGTTTCAACAATCTCAAGAATTTTATCCTTTTCTATCCTTTCATTTGCCATATCCAAATATTTTAAATCGACTTTACTGCTCCCATCTCTCTCAGATAGCTCACCAGCAATTCTTATTAAGTCTAAAGCTCTTCTAGCATCCCCGTGCTCCCGAGCAGCCAAAGCAGAGCATTTAGCAATAACTCCCTCACCAATTACCCCCTCTTTAAATGCCCTCGAACATCTTGTTTTAATAATATCCTGCAATTGTGGCGCATTATATGGGAAAAAAACAATTTCTTCTTCACCCAAACTACTCTTAACCCGAGGATCAACAGAATCTAAAAAAGTAACATTGTTTGATATACCTATCAAGCTAATTTGGGCTTTGCTCAATTCTTGATTTAGTCGGGTAAGATTATACAAAAAACTGTCCGACATTTTTAATACTGCCTGATCAACTTCATCAAGAACAAGTACCACTAACTGTTTTTTATTATCGATTAATTCAATAAATTTAGAATAGACTTGATCTGTCGGAAGACCAGTAGCTGCAACATTTCCTCCTAATTTGTCGATAAGAGCGGCCAAAATTCTATATTCTGTATCTGCAACTTTTTTTAATTTACAATTTAAGTATTCTATTCTCAACCCAACCCCTATTTTTTCAGCCCTCTTTGAGATTTCATCACAAACATATTGGACACAAAGAGTCTTACCTGTTCCGGTTTTTCCATATAAAAAAATATTACTGCATCTTTCTCCCCTTAAAATCGGCGCAAGTATAGAAGCAATTTGTTCAATCTCTTTGTCCCTATGAGGGATAGTCTCGGGAGTGTGATTAATCTGTAAAACCCCTTTTTCTTTGAACAAACTATTTTTCATTGCAGAATTAAATATATTATCAAGTTTTACAGCCATTTTTCACCTCGATTTTAGTTTTTTGGATTACAAAAAACTAAATGATTTATATACAAAATCTCTAAACTATTTAAAGATTAGTATACTGGAAAATATAAGACCGTCACCTATATTTCTCCTGGAAGTTATATTAATTCAAAGAAAAATAAAAAAATTTAATTAAAATAACATTTATATTTTTAATACCCTCACCCCCTAGTTTCCCCTCCAGAAAAAAGGATTTTTGAAAAAAAGTCCAATAAAAAGTTAAACTCTCTCAATTCAAAACATATACAAAAAAATATATATTGAAAAGTATATATTATAATATATACATTATAATATATATAATATATAATATAAATATTTATAAACAAAAAATTAAAAAATAAATGTTTGATTTTGCTTTTTAAATCTTTAGATTTATTCTCCACAGGCAATCATAGGGTGGGAGAGATCCTATATTTTCCCAATTAATTTTATAAAAACAAGATTGTACGAACCTTTTTGTTTATTTTATCCTAGTTTTTGATTAATTTTTTTAAATCTATTAAATGAACCTCCCAATCGCAGCAAGCTGCAAAGTATTAAACCTAATTGATAGCAATAAAAGAAGGTTTACTAAGAAGAAAAGATAGTAATTAACAAGTAACTATAATGAGACCAAAACTCACAAAAATAAAGTATAATAATTCTTTATTATTAATTAAATTATCTTCTCAGTTTTGAATATCATCTTTTTAGTATAGAAATATTTATAAATCAATTATCTTTAAACAACACATGGATAAAAAACCGTTTAAGGCCTTAACCGGCAAACAGGTGGTAACAAAAGAGGGAAAAAAGTTAGGTATTGTTAAAGATATAACTTTTGAAGCTAGAACAGGTGAATTAATTCACATTGTTCTTAGAGACCTTTCTTCTTATACTACTAGTCTTTCTTTGGAGAGAACAAAAGATAAAGAAGCTCTTGTTCCTTACAATTCAGTAATCGCGATTGGCGATTTTGTTGTTGTGTCTGAAGAAGATTTAGTATAAACCTGTTTTTTGATATATTGATAAAAAACCATGATAAAAGAAATAAGTGTACTTGGATTTAATTTTACAAAGATATCTGGAGAAAAAAACTCAGAATTTAAAGGTAAACTTAAAGCTACTTCTAATGTTAATATCGAGAATATTAAAAAACAACAGATGGCCTTGATGAAAGAGGAACCACTTATGGTAGAATTTAGATTTGATGTTAAATATGAAGATCTCGGGAATATTGAGATAATTGGAGATTTTTTAGCAATACTTGATAAAGATGCAACAAAAGAAGCATTAGACACCTGGGCAAAGAAAAAGCTTTCAGATGATATTCACGTAACCTTCCTAAATCTAATAACCAACGCATGTACACTAAGGGCACTTCAACTTGAAGAACAACTTACATTACCTCTCCATATTCAGATACCGAGATTTCAGAAGAGAGAAGACGAGAAAAAACAAAATTAATTTTTTGCAGAATTTCTATAATTTATCATGAAAGATCACAACGGAAATACTATCCCTGAATGTCTTGCAGAATATGCAAGAAAATTAGGTACTACTGGAGAACATATTTTCTTTGAGGACCCCCTTAATCTCTGGTCTCCTGGGTTTGAAGAGATTTATATGACTAGATCAGGTTTTCAACATTTGACTTTAAATGAGAGAGAAGTAGTCGCCTTTGCATACCAAACAACTATAGTAAATAGAAATAGTCTGGTCTATACTATACTCTCTCCAGAGAAATTTAGGTTATTAGAAAAAATTTTAGCCAGAGAAAGTACTCTCGACGATATTGAAAATTTTCTAGATATTACTAAGCCTCCTATTGTAATGGAGACCCAAATTAGTGCAGAACAGACAGACGGTAGCTAAAATTAATTTTTTCCAGAGTCAAACCCCGTCGTCAATGCACCCAGACAAAAATTTTGCTCTTGTTTATATCATTGAATAATAAAAATTCAAAAGTAAATTTTTTTCAAGGAGTCGAACAGGTTCGACGACAACGCCCAGACCA